>CAZYCY010000421.1:0-2241 GCA_964646145.1 uncultured Thiotrichaceae bacterium | reverse complement strand
CCCCGACTTTATTGAGAAGTTACCGAAGGCGCAGAGTTTTTAGAGGTGCCCATTATTGTTTTTCTCTGCGCCTCTGCGATAAAACGGTTATTTATTCAAAAACCAACGTACGATTTTCATACACCAGTATGTCATGATGCACATGATGGCGCACGGCACGAGCAAGCACGATTTTTTCCAAATCGCGTCCAATACGCACCATATCTTCAACCGAATCTTTATGACTCACATGCACCACATCCTGCTCAATAATCGGACCGGCGTCTAATTCTGCGGTCACGTAATGACTGGTGGCACCAATGATTTTTACCCCGCGCTGATAAGCACTGTGATAAGGGCGACTGCCGGGAAAAGCGGGCAGAAATGAGTGATGGATATTAATAATTTTTTGCGGATAATATTTTACAAAATCATCACTTAAAATCTGCATATATCTGGCTAACACAATAAAATCAATTTTTTCCTTCTGTAATAATTCTTTCTGTTTTTCTTCCTGCTGTTTTTTATTTTTTTTGTTTATTAAAATATGGTGAAAATTAATTTCCAGTCTCTCTGCGACCTTTCGTAAATCATTGTGATTACTGATGATGATGGGTATTTCAACATTTAACTCGCCGCATTCATAGCGCGCTAGCAAATCATAAAAACAGTGTGACGCCTTTGATACAAATAGTGCCATGCGTTGTTTTACTTCAGTAAAATGTAACTGAAATGTCATGTGATAACGCATTGCTACCAGTGTCTCAAAATACTCGGCAATTTTAGTACCAGCAATAACAAATTTTTCCAGATCCCATTCAATGCGCATAAAAAATATGCCTTGCTCGCTATCAACATGTTGATCCAGATACACTATGTTACCGCCATTTTTGTGGATAAACTCAGTAATGGAAACCACAATGCCTGGTTTGTCTGGGCAATGTATTAATAAAATGGCGGTGTTTTTTGTCATAATATTCTCTGAATTTAGTGTTTTTAATGCTTATGTCAAACACTGCCATACCAACTGAAACCGCCAGGCATCAGGTAAACAAAACCACCCTGAATAAGTGCTGCTTCAGATAAAAAACCATCTCCGTATAAAATAAGAGGGTTTTATGGAATAATCACTTAATAGACGGGCAATAAAAAGCCCCCGCTGGGAGGGCTTTGGTCGCTTAAAAGCGTTGCCTACGAAATAACAATTTCATTGGTATGAAAAGCAAATCAATAGACCTTAGTCGGTTACACTTCCGACAAGTATACACGGGAGAGCAAAATGAGCAAGAGAGTTCTGGGATTAGATTTAGGCAGCAATTCTTTAGGTTGGGCATTACTTGAAGAAAAAAACGGCGAAGTTAATAAAATCATTGATATTGGAAGCCGAATCTTTACTAAAGCAGTCGAAGAAAAAGTCCCAACACCCAAAAATGTAAAAAGACGAGATATGCGCTTAGGACGACGTGTATTGCAACGTAGAGCACGGCGTAAGCAGCGTATGCTCAACTACCTGATTTCTCTTGGCTTATTACCTAAGGAGTTACACCAGCATAGCCAACCAGAAATAATTCTAAATACTCTTGGAAATCCCTATGCACTGAGAGCACTGGCACTCGATAGACAATTAACAGGCTATGAACTAGGGCGCGTATGCTTGCACTTTGTTGCCAGGCGTGGGTTTTTAAGCACCAAAAAGCAGATTGCTGGTGACCTGGTAGATGACCCAGACACCGTGGCTTACCTTGATGAGTTAGATAATAAACCATCGAAAAATAAAGAAGAAGGTGCTTTCAAGGCTGATATTAGTGAGCTTAGAAAAACCATCCATCAATCAGGTGCTAGAACACTTGGCGAATATTTACATCTACGTGAACAAGGCGAATGTAAAAGAAACCGCAGCCATGATGGCGGTCACCTTCGTACCGACAGAAAAATGTATCAGGATGAACTCGCCCAAATCTGGCAACAGCAAAACCAATATTTCAGCCATTTACCCGATGACTTTATGGCAGACAATAAAGGCATTAAACAAATCATCTTTTATCAGCGCCCGCTTAAACTCAAAAAAGATCGAGTAGGTCGTTGCTCCCTAGAGCCTAAAAAATACCGTGCCGCAATGGCGAGACTTGAAGTACAGCGTTTTCGATATTTACAAGATGTGAACAACTTACAGTATTTCGAGAGACATACCAACCAATGGCTCAGCATCAGTGATGAGGACAAGAAAAAATTAACCCATTATTTTGAACACAAACCAAAAAT
>CAZYCY010000420.1:0-2254 GCA_964646145.1 uncultured Thiotrichaceae bacterium | reverse complement strand
ATGTGGCGATTACGGAGCAAAGGATGGACACGCCGTAAATACGTCCCCATGTTTAGCAAAGCGGGGCTTGACGGTAGCATCCATGCTATCGACAGTCTCAAAACGATAGACTGCCCCGACTTATTGAGAAGTTACACTGTTTTCACCTAAGCCGAAATTAATACAGCTGGATTCCAATAAACGCCTATAACCCAAGAATAGAGAGCAAAATTGAAAAAGGTTGTAAGTAATTGTTGTGTATGGCTATTTAAAAACAACGTGGTCACCTTATTGGTGATGAGTTGTTTTTTGAATAGTCAGACGCATCAAGGAGTTGCAAGATTTTTTAATTTTGCTCTCTATTCTTGGGTATAATGCGCCCCTTTTTCATACTTTACTGAGAACTATCGTGAGCACTAAAATTCGTAATATTGCCATTATCGCCCATGTCGACCACGGCAAAACCACTTTGGTTGATAAATTGCTGGAACAATCCGGCACTCTGGATGCGCGCAAAGCACCTGGCGAGCGTATTATGGATTCAAACGACCAGGAAAAAGAGCGCGGCATTACCATTACCTCAAAAAACACCGCCATTACCTGGAATGATTACCGCATTAATATTGTCGACACGCCGGGACACGCCGATTTTGGTGGCGAAGTTGAGCGCGTACTGTCGATGGTAGATTCAGTTTTATTGCTGGTTGATGCCGTCGATGGACCAATGCCACAGACCCGTTTTGTTACCCAAAAAGCGTTTGCTATGGGGTTTAAGCCCATTGTAGTTATTAACAAAATTGACCGTGATGGAGCTAATCCTGATCGTGCGCTGAATTTGACCTTTGACCTGTTTGATAAACTTGGCGCAACCGATGAGCAGCTCGATTTCCCGGTGGTATACGCCTCTGCCATCAATGGTTATGCCGGCAATGACTCAGACATTACCGCGGGTGACATGACGCCTTTGTTTGAAGCCATTATCGAGCATGTACCTGAACCGGATGTTGATGTTGATGGCGCATTCCAGTTACAGATCTCGACCCTCGACTACAATAGCTATATCGGTATTATCGGTATCGGTCGCATTGTTCGTGGCATTGTTAAAACCAATATGGCAGTAAAAATTGTCAGTGATGACGGTAAAGAACGTGGCGGCCGCATTGGTCAAGTACTGGGTTTTCACGGTCTGGAGCGGGTGGAGGCTGAGGAAGCGCGAGCGGGTGACATTGTTGCCATTACCGGCATTGACCCGCTATCTATCTCTGATACCATTTGTGACCCGAATAATGTAGAGGCACTGCCACCAATGACGGTGGACGAGCCCACCATCAGCATGACGTTTCAGGCAAACTCATCCCCATTTTCCGGCCAGGAAGGCAAATATGTCACCAGCCGAAACATATGGGATCGCCTGCAACAGGAGCTCAAGCACAACGTCGCACTGCGCGTCGAGCAGGTTGAAGGCGACAAATATAAAGTGTCGGGTCGCGGTGAACTGCATCTTTCAGTATTAATCGAAACCATGCGGCGGGAGAATTTCGAGCTTGCAGTGGGTCGTCCTGAAGTTATTATTCACGAAAAAGACGGCGTTAAGCTAGAGCCTTATGAAGAACTCACCGCTGATATAGAAATGGAGCATCAGGGCGCAGTAATGGAAGCACTGGGTAAACGCAAGGCAGAATTAAAAGACATGGTGCAGGACGGCAAGGGTCGAGTTCGGCTTGATTTCATCATCCCGGCACGTGGCTTGATCGGTTTCAGAACCGAATACCTGTCGATGACCCGCGGCACTGGCCTGTTGTATAGCGTGTTTGACCATTACGGTCCAATCGTGTCAGACAGTATCGGTCAGCGTCCCAATGGAGTATTGATCTCTAATGCCCGGGGCAAGGCGGTGGCATATTCGCTGTGCCCATTGCAGGAGCGTGGCAAGTTGCTGGTAGGCAATAATGAGGAAGTGTATGAAGGCATGGTTGTTGGCATACACTCGCGCGATAATGACCTGGTGGTAAACCCGATTAAACCCAAGCCACTAACTAATGTGCGCGCATCTGGTACCGACGATGCATTAACCTTGTCGCCGCACATCAAATACACACTGGAACAGGCTCTGGAATTTATTGATGATGATGAACTGGTTGAAGTGACACCAGGCAGTATTCGTATCCATAAAAAACTGCTGAAAGAGCAGGAACGCAAGAGTGCAAGCCGTGGCCGAGGAAAATAAGCGGATTTAAAGAAGTGTATAAAGCGTTGCATAAGTATTTGCATTAAG
>CAZYCY010000419.1:0-2258 GCA_964646145.1 uncultured Thiotrichaceae bacterium | reverse complement strand
TTCATCCGTTACTTACTACTGGCGATTTTAAAGGCGCACGTGAGTCGATAAGTGAAGATAAATCAGCGGTTGCTGATTTGCTAAGCATGGGGCTGTCAAGGCAGGGATCGGTACGTCGGCGAGATGATATCGAAATTGCGATGGAAGAAAGTATGATGGAAATAATTCCCACACTTGAAAAGCGTACTCCCTTCATTGCGCTGTTTGCAAACATTTGTACTCTACTAGGTCTGCTTGGTACCATCATGGGTTTGATTGAAGCCTTTACTGCTGTCGCCCAGGCCGACCCTGCGGAAAAAGCGGATATGTTGTCTGCCAGTATTTCAGTGGCGATGAACACCACAGCGTTTGGCTTAATGGCAGCCATACCGCTGTTAATTATTCATGCAACGCTGACTTCAAAAACCGTAGAAATAATTGACAGTCTTGAAATGGCCTCAGTTAAAACCTTAAATTTGATTGCTGATTTTTCTAAACGTCAGGCTGAGCTGGCTGCGAAACATGGCTAGACGTCGCCGCTATCGGCGCTTGCAAAAAGAGCCGCCTGAGTTAAATATTACAAGCTTTCTTAACTTGATGGTTGTGCTTGTGCCGTTCCTTCTTATATCTGCTGTTTTCTCACGCATTACTATTATGGAATTAAGTCTGCCAGCAGGTGCTGACGGTAGTGATAATCGAGCGCAGCAGTTAACCATTGAGGTCATCATACGTGAGACGGGTATCGAAATTGGCGATGGTCAACAGATTATTGCCCGCTTCCCGCTACTTGAAGAAGAAAGCGTTGAGGCAGTGCTTGATGATGATGGTGTTCGCGACACCACAAAACTTTATGACACAAAGCGGGTAACGGAGTTTCTGTTAAAAATAAAAAATCAATATCCGGATAAAACCGATGCCACCATATTAATGGAGCCAAATATTGAATATCGAAAACTCATTTACATGATGGACACAGTACGTTCAACTTTTGTTCGCCAACCTGGTGGAGAAGATGGGGTTTATGTGATGCAACAAATTGTACTATTTCCTGATATTTCCATAGGAGACGCACCATGAAGAAAAGTCGGCGTATAAACCGTATGTCACGTGGTCGCAAAAAATCAACGATGGGCACAGGTCTCAATCTGGTTTCATTAATGGATGTATTTACCATCCTGGTTTTTTTTCTGCTGGTTAATGTAGCGTCTAGTGATGTGATGGAGCCGCCTAAGAGCATCAAGCTACCGGACTCAATAGTCGAAACTAAACCAAGAGAAACCGTTGTTATTATGATTACACCTGATTATATTTTGGTTCAGGGAGACCCGGTTATCAGTGTGGAGGAAGCGTTAAATAGACAGGGTGCTATCATCGACGAAATAAAACAACGTCTGCTTTTGCAGAGAGAAAAAATTATTGGTATTCGCACAAAAACAGTAGCGCAAAGCAATGAAATTACTGTGTTAGCACATCGAACCGTGCCTTTTCATTTAATAAAAAAAGTCATGGTAAGTAGTACCAGTGCTGGTTACGAAAAAATCTCGCTGGCGGTTATTCAAAAAGCAAAAGATAAAGGCTGATCTGGTTTCGTGGCACACGATATTTCAAAACAACAACAAGGCATCAAGCATGAAATTGATGACACCAGCGCTCGCCTTGAACAACTGAAAACAGAAGAACAAGATGTTAGCGTAGCGTTACAACAGCTTAATACACAGCGTCAGCGTTTTGCCGTACTCAGTGAAGTCAGTGAGCGTTTAGAAAAACTGGAAAAACTGGGTGGCAGTGATTTATTCTGGGGCGAAGATCACAGTCACGAAACCGTTGTTACTGATAAAAAGCGTATTCGAAATTTAATAATTAATTTTGATTCACGTGTGGCTGAACTGCTAGCAAAGCAGAGTGCTCACGCTGATGTGTTTGAGAGCCTCAATGCTAAAGTTAATATTTTAAATGAAGAGTCAATAAATCTTCATTTGCTTGAAGACAGTCTTGCATTAGAATTTATCGTTGAGCGTGAACCGGTAAAAATGCCTTACCGTGAAATGCAAATGCCGTGGAATAAGCAGGACGCAGATCAGAAACGGTTTAGAAAAGTTTTGCTGATGGTCTTGTTTTTATCTGCCTCACTGGGTGCTTTAATACCCATGTGGTACATTCCGATACCCGATCGTATCGAAATAGTTGAAGTTCCTGAGCGAATAGCAAGGTTAATGTTGCTTAAAGAAGAACTGCTGCCGCCACCGCCACCACTTAAAAAAGAAGAAAAACCAGAAGAG
>CAZYCY010000418.1:0-2258 GCA_964646145.1 uncultured Thiotrichaceae bacterium | reverse complement strand
GGTTGCCGATTTTAAGCTACCTGAACAGGTATTTGATTTGAGGTACGAGTAATCCGGTTGTCAGCACCCAGATAAACCAGTTTCGGTTTAAAGTTAGCCACTTCATGCACGGACAGGCATGCATAACAGCAAATAATCACGCGATCACCCTTATTAGCTTTGTGCGCTGCCGCGCCATTGACTGAAATCACACCACTGCCCGCTTCTGCCCTAATGGCATAGGTGGTAAAGCGCTCACCATTATTTAAGTTATAAATGTCGATCTGCTCATATTCATGGATACCAGCCGCCGACAGCAAGTCTGAATCAATGGCACATGAGCCTTCATACTCCAGCTCGGTGAGGGTCACCGTTGCCTGATGAAGCTTTGATTTTAAAAATATAATTTCCATAGATTTCTGATCTTTGCTCTAGTCTGTATGCCGTATTGAGCGACAATACTGTATAGCCACTGTCAATACGTGTATTATCGGTTATACACGCTGTAGCTTCAAGCCCATCTGCTTATTCTTGGGTTTAATGGTAAATATTACATTATCAATTAAGCGTGTTTTACCTAGTTTTGCAGCGGCTAATATCACCAGTTCTGTATTGTCAAGCACCCTATTACCAGGCATTTTTTCCAGCCGTTTAGCTCCCCTGAGCGTAACATAATCGACAGTAAAGCCGTGGCTTTGCAGAGTTTTGATGCAGACATTTTCAGCCTGCATAATGCCTACACCTTGCTCTACTTGATCGCGGCAAACCATGATTGCTTGTGACAAAATCTGGCTATTTTGTCTCTCTGCAGGGTTAAGGTAATTATTTCGAGAGCTTTTCGCCAAGCCATCCGCTTCACGTATCGTTTGACCGCCGATAATTTCAATCGGCAAATTTAAGTCCTTTACCATCTGTCGTATGACAAGTAATTGCTGAAAATCTTTTTCGCCAAAAACTGCAATATCTGGCCGCACAAGATTAAACAACTTCAATACCACCGTGGCAACGCCTTTAAAAAAACCAGGACGATATTCACCTTCAATGATATGGAATAAGTCAGGGGCTTCAATGTATGCACTATGCTGCTCACCGTCAGGATAGATCATCGAATCATCAGGGGTAAAAACCAGGTCAACAGTGAGTGCGTCCAACTTGCTTAGATCTTGTTCCAAGGTGCGCGGGTAACTCGAAAAATCCTCGTCCGATGAAAACTGCAGAGGATTAACATAAATACTAGCCACAACACGTATTGCTTTTTTTCGGGCAATTTCTATCAGCGACAAATGACCTTCGTGCAAATTGCCCATGGTGGGAACAAACGCAATGCTCTCATTGTGTGAGCGCCACAGTTTAATTTGTGCGCGTAACTGTTCTATGTTTTGACAGATTTGCATTGACTAAAAGACGTGTAAGTTAAATAACGGACAAAGCTAGCTAAATATATGATCTTTTGCAGGAAATTCAGACTTTTTAACGGCGGAGACATATCGCCTAATAGCCTCTTCAATACTGCTTGAGGAGGTTAAAAAGTTTTTACTGAATTTAGGACGTAGCCCCAGACCAATGTCCAGAATATCGTATAACACTAACACTTGACCGTCACAGTTTACGCTTGCACCGATACCGATAACAGGAATGTCCAATACGCTGGTGATTTTATCTGCCAGCGTTTCCGGTACGCATTCAAGCAACATCAAATCGGCACCAGCCCGTTGTAGCGTGAGTGCATCAGCCAGCATTTTATCAGCCGTTTCAGGCTCCCTGCCCTGCACCCGATAACCTCCAATCTTATGCACGTATTGTGGCTGCAAACCGAGATGCGCGCAAACAGGGATGCCATTTTTATTTAAAGCAGAAACGGTATCTGCCTGATCGACACCACCCTCAAGCTTGACCATATGGGCACCGCCCTGCTTCATAAACAAACCCGCATTTAATACTGCTTGCTCTGTGCTGCTAAAGCTCAAAAATGGCATGTCTGCAATGAGTAGCGCATTGTTTAACCCTTTAGCAACACATTGGGTGTGATACAACATGTTTTCAACAGAAACCGGCAAGGTAGTCTCAAAGCCCTGAATCACCATACCCAGTGAATCACCAACAAGCACAACGTCCACACCGGACTTTTCCAGCAGCTCTGCAAAGCTGGCATCATAAGCGGTTAAACAAGCGATTTTTTCTTTTGCCTGTTTCATTTGCGCTAGCCGGCGTACGGTAATTTTATGTTTTGTGCTAGTCTGTGTACTCATCAGTTTTCGAATATTTATTTTAGGGTATCT
>CAZYCY010000417.1:0-2275 GCA_964646145.1 uncultured Thiotrichaceae bacterium | reverse complement strand
CTACCACATTATTCATTTTGTTAAATCTTTTGCGGAATATTGCACTATAATGGAAAACTATAAAAATTATGAAAAACCATTGGGAGCTCAAATGTTAAAACTCGCAGTAACTGGCGCGGCAGGTCGCATGGGGCGTAACCTGGTTCAAGCCTGTTTTAAAACCTCCAGATGTCAGCTAGGTGCTGCCATTGAAGATGAAAGCAGCCCCTTTCTTAATCAGGATGCCGGGCAACTTGCCGGTGTTGGCGCTTTAAATAAAATGGTTAGTTTCCGACTTGCTGATGTTACTAATGATTTCCATACCCTGATTGATTTCACCCGCCCTGATGTTACGCTGAAAAACATTGATGTCTGTGTCGCCAATGGCAAAAATATCATTATTGGTACTACCGGTTTTAGTGAAGCGGAAAAGCAGAAAATAGAACAAGCAGCGCAGTCCATCGGCATTGTTTTTGCGCCAAATATGAGTGTTGGCGTTAACCTCTGTTTTAAATTGCTCGATATTGCAGCACGCGTTTTAGGAGATGATGTTGATATTGAAGTAATCGAGGCGCATCATCGCCATAAAGTCGATGCACCGTCTGGCACTGCTCTACACATGGGTAAAATTGTGGCTGATGCATTAGGGCGAAACTTCGACGAATGTGCTGTGTATGATCGCCAGGGTGTAACAGGTGAGCGAGATCGAAAAAACATCGGTTTTGCAACCATACGCGCAGGTGATATCGTCGGCGATCACACTGTGATGTTTGCCGGTGTTGATGAACGTGTTGAGATAACGCACAAAGCATCCAGCCGAATGACCTTTGCCAATGGCGCAATCAGAGCAGCGTTTTGGCTGAAAAATAAAAATAAAGGCTTATATGATATGCAGGATGTCCTGGATCTGAAATAAATTTACATGGATGAACAGGATATTCAGGATTAAATAAAAAATCCTGTCCATCCTGTCCATCCTGTTCGTCCATGTAAGTTACTTAGGACTCAGGATCAAATAACTTACGAAACTTAACTTGCCTTTTTGCTCCAGCTTGAATGATCTCAAATCGTTGCGTAGCGCAACTATGCGCCTTTTGAGATCATCCAATCTGAAACAAAAATTCGGCGTTAAGTTCCGCATCTTATTTAATCCTGAGTCCTTAGAAGGTAACTACTAATAAACGGGACTTAAAAAATGATTGGTATGAATATTGTCGTTGTCTTCCCGGGTCAGGGGTCACAATCCATTGGTATGTTATCTGACTATGCGCAGGCATGGCCTCAAATTGAGGAAACTTTTAAACAGGCATCGGATATTTTGGGTTATGACTGCTGGGATATTGTCTGCAATGGTCCCGCTGACAAGCTTAATAAAACAGAAATTACCCAACCGCTTATGCTGGCAGCAGATATAGCTGTGTTACGCGTTATGGTACAGCAGTGCATGTTAATGCCAATGGTTTATGCCGGTCATAGCCTTGGTGAATATGCAGCACTGGTTGCGGCTGAAGCGTTAGATTTTGAAGATGCGATTAAACTGGTTAGAAAACGTGGTCAGTTAATGCAGTCCGCTGTACCAGAAGGTAAGGGTGCGATGTCAGCAATTATTGGCTTAAATGATGAGCCTGTTATACAAATCTGTGAACAGGTAAGCAAAGACCTTGGTGAGCCAGTGGAAGCGGTCAACTTTAACTCGCCGGGACAGGTGGTTATTGCCGGTGCTACCGATGCAGTTAATAAAGCCATGGAACTGTTAAAGAAAGAAGGTGCTAAACGAGCATTGCCATTGCCAGTAAGCGTTCCTTCACACAGTTCGTTAATGAAACCGGCAGCGGATGAGCTTGCAAAATATCTCAAAGGGGTCAATATTAATCGCCCAAAAATACAAGTTATTCATAACGTGGATGCAAGATCACATGACAAGCCCGATGCAATACGAGAAGCACTGGTAAAACAGTTGTGCAATCCGGTGCAATGGACACACACCATCCAGATAATTACTGATGGTGCTGACGCGGTTATTGAATGCGGGCCGGGTAAAGTGTTAGGTGGGCTAACACGCAGGATAAATAAAGAAGTAAAAAGTTATTCACTGGATTCATTGCCAGCTATGCAAAAATTTCTGGACTCAATGGCAATGGAAGAATAAACGGGCAGGCGAGCGTTTCTCGTTAATGAAATTTTTTAGCCGATAAAAACGCAAAGAGTGCAAAGAAAACAGGTTAACGCGTTTTTTTAGCAAACGTTTCGGCATAAAAAATTAGCTCACATACTGCAATGAAATTAGGGCATCTCT
>CAZYCY010000416.1:0-2287 GCA_964646145.1 uncultured Thiotrichaceae bacterium | reverse complement strand
AGAGATGCCCTAAAGACAAATTTCCTACTCCTTAGTAACTATGAAGATTCTCTAAAAAAGCCTCCGGTATGACTTGACCAGTACAGTCAAGATTGGCATGATCAATATTGTTTATAACATGAGGCGTTTTGTTACGTTGCACAGGATGGGTGTGTCCATAGCAAGAATCCAGGTTTTTAGGAATGCGCTATTGTGAAAAGAGCTCATAAAGGTAAAGAGAAGCAGGGTGGACTGACCTTGTTGGTTATGGTTATTGTCATTTTTTTGGCTATTTCCAGCTATTATTTTTCGACATTTTCGATTGTACAAATACAAACTGACAATATTCAGCAGACACGTGTTGCGTTAAAGCAGGCTAAACAGGCTTTATTGGCTTATGCGATGAATTATCATGATACGGATGCCGGGCAGGCTAATCCTCTGCAAGGTCCGGGAAATTTTCCTTGCCCTGATGATACGCTTGATGGTAAATCCAATTATGTTACAGGCGTCGTGGTGCCAGGTTGCAACTCATTAGGATCGGGAACGATGGGTCGGTATCCTTGGGCAACCGTTCAAACACAAAGGCTTACAGATGCTGATGATGAGCTTCTGTGGTATGCCGTATCTTCAAATTTTGTAAATTTTGCAAATAAAAAAATCAATTCTGGAACAACAGGTGGCATCACTGTGCGAAAGAGTGACGGTACGATCCAGTATGATGGTACAACAAACGATGCAGTAGTCGCTGTTATATTTTCCCCGGGGAAAATTTTAACAAGAAACGATGGCTTTGTTCAGAGCCGTTCAACATCTTTTGAAAAAAATGACCCTCGAAATTATCTTGATATCGCTTTTGGCGAAGATAATGCCAGTTTTACCAATTTTACTATAGACGGATTTATAGCCGGTACTGTCAGGAATGCAGCCAATAATGTCATTGTAAATGATGTGATGGTGGTGATCACTTATGAGGAGATCATGAATCTTGTGCATGCGCGAGTTGGAAACACGGTTAGCAAGTTATTAAATTACTATGTCGCAGCATGTGATGCTTACCCGGAAGCATCAGCTTTTGACCCGACAAAAACACTTTTTGAGAGTAGAAGCCTTGAAGCTATGCCCCCTTCTCAAGAGTTAAGAGAAGGGCATTTGCCTTTGAATACTTTGAATAGAGCACATCCCGTTGACTGGGGAAATGCTTGTACAGTTGGTTCAGTAGTAACGACTACGCCCGTCCCGCCTGCCTGGTTAGTTGCAGAGGGTTGGGTCGAAACAACATATTATGCATTTGCTTACAAGAATGCACCGCATCCGGATGCGCCTGTTGCGAGTGGTTTGTTGTGTGGTAGCCCACCAAATCCTCCATGCATGACAGTGAGTAATACAAGTCCTCTGGTTGATAATGCTCAAGCTCTGATTATGTTTTCTGGGCGAGACATAACTGTCGGGAACCGTCCTAGCAGCATCATGAGTGATTATTTTGAAGGAGAAAATAACGACCTTGATTATATGTATGATAACAATGAAATAGAGGATTATATCTGGGTGGTGACACCAGAGTGAATGTTATTAATGTGCGAGGTTTCACCTTAATTGAAATCGCCGTTGTGCTAGTTATCGTTGGTTTACTATTAGGCGGTTTTATTGGTTCTCTTAGTCAGCGAATTGAAACCACGCAGCGCCAGAACACAAAACAACAACTTGACGATATCAAGACGGCACTATTTGGTTTTGCCAGTGCTTATGGTCGTTTGCCGTGTCCGGCAGCAGCAACCAGTGGTGGTGAGGAGAGTCCGGTCGGGGGTGGTGCCTGCCTCCATCCAGATGGTTTTGTCCCGGGCAATACCCTGGGCATAGATGGCGCTTATAATCGTGATAATTTACTTATTGATAGCTGGGGGAATCCGCTGCGGTACAGTGTTACAAGATCAAATTTAAGCGCATTTACAAAAGCGCCAGGTCCTCCACACTTTGATGGTATAAAAGATCTTGGCATCAATAATTTAGATCCAGATTTAATAATATGTGACGGAGCTAGTAATTCAGGTACTGGTTGCACAGGCACAGGTAACCCATCTGAACTAATCAACACTGCCCCGTTTGTTGTTTTATCTCTGGGTAAGGATGGTGGTGTTATGCCGACACCAGGTGTCAACCAGGCAGAAAATACTGATGGAAATCGAGTATTTGTTTCCAGGAGTTACAGCAATGTTGCCGCGAACCCATTTGACGATTTAATAATCTGGGGCTCGCCCTATATTCTATACAGCCGCATGATGGAAGCGGGTCAGCTACCCTGAGAAGT
>CAZYCY010000415.1:0-2313 GCA_964646145.1 uncultured Thiotrichaceae bacterium | reverse complement strand
CTGGAGCAAAAAGGCAAGTTAAGTTTCGTAAGTTATTTGATCCTGAGTCCTTAATCCGTTTACCCCTGATGAAGGCGTTAGCCCTTAGAAAAATGAGTATCAAGCTTATCGAGTAACTGCAAGCCTTTATCAATCTTTCCACGTGCAGCAAGGGCACGAAATCTTACTTCACTATCAAATTCAGCCAGTGCCTGCGTTGATAGCTCTTCAATTAATTTATTAACACTCACGCGTCTATGTTGCGCCAATGCTTTTAAGCGCCCATGCTTATCATCTGGTATTCGTACTGTTAAAGTTGCCATTTCACTCACCTCTCAATAATTTCACTGGGGTTACAATTTTCAGCTCAGGAAATTTTAATTCAGCATTCTTCAAATCACTGATGTTGTTTGTAACAATGTGCGTCGCATTACCAGCCAACGCTAATTCAATTAAAAAATTATCACCCTCATCTGCAATATCAGGTCGCCATAAGTAATAAATAGGCACCCAGTCACAAACGCTATAAAAAGCAGCTAATAATTCCGCAATTTCCCTGCCCGTCAATGGGCAAACATCAAGCACACGCTTTCTTTTGCTAACATCTTCTAATTCTAAAAACAAAGCATTACTAATCAGAGGCTTATATTCGCCAAGCAAGCTTTTTCTCAAAACTTCCCGACCAGGTCCTTTTTTCCCTATCAACGCGCTGATAATCACGCTAGTATCTATTACAATTATTTTATCCATACATAAATATGATAGCACATATGCAGTCACAATCAAGAGCGGCTAACAAGCGCATGTAGCAGAATGTTAACCCCTATTAGATCTCCGCACACTCACCCAGGCAATTATGGACTTTTTAGATAACCTAAGAAATAAGTACAAAGAAACCCCAACGTTAAGGGAACTCGTTAAACTAATTCCCTTCGCTGGTGGGCCTGTTGATGCTCTTGTTGCACCTGACGATGCTTTGAGGTTTTTCACACCTATTGATAAAGCTTTTCTAAAAAAACAAAAAAGGAGAAAAGTTGAAACCATATTAAACACATCAATTGGTGATTGGCCCCTGATCGCTCAGAATTTAGATATGAAGCGGGACATACAAGACGAAATAACCCCGATTTTAATCAAATCAATAGATCATCCAGCACTACTTGTAATACTCGGTAACCCAGGGGCGGGAAAAACTACATTATTGCGAAGAATAGGAAAGATATTAGCGGACTCTGGACGAGTGGTGTTTGAATTACGTGCCGGCGCTCGATCCACACCAGAATGGCTTAACTATCTTAGTGAATTGCCAAAAAAAGGAGGCTTACCATTTATACTCATAGACGATTTATTTCGTTATGAAGGCATAGAGGATATTCTTTTAGATGCTGATCTCGGGTGCATTATTATTGCGAACTCACGAACAAATGAGGACAAAACCAACCGACTCCGGGCAGCCAACACTTTGAATTTTTTGAAAATAGACAATGTAGACTGTTCTAAATCTGGATGGCCCATATTAAAGGAGCCATCAGAGAGAGAATTATCTGAGCTAAAAAATAAACCAGAGTTTTTACATATCGATAATAAAAAGTGGCTAGCCATAACAACAATGCAGGTAGGAAAGGAGACTGTAGCATCTCCCATGCTAGTGGTTATGTTGCAGTTATCAGCAGACGGTAAGCCCTTTGACAAGATAATAAATGATGCAATTAATTTCCTCAAAAAAAATCATCCAGATACGTTCAGGGCATTTTGTATTCTCTGCGCATTTCATCGGCTTGCTCTGTCAGTGCCGAGTCCGTTACTTGCCAGTTTATTGAGTCAATATCCTGGTTATCTAACAACGTTGCGTCTTGATGTCCTAAAGATGAAAGCAGATTGCGGTGCTAAAGGGCTAATTTATCCAGGGGAGTATTTTTTATACGAAGAGTGTTGGCAAACAGCTCATGAACTTATTGCTGAATCTGCTTCTAATTCTGAATTCGCCGGTCATATCGAATCATCGTATGATGAAATAATGGGAATAATTGACCTAGAAAACAAAGAGCATCGTATCTTCGCGGGTCTTTATTTCCTCTACTTGACAGGGCGTTCTCGAAAAAAATTAGCAAAAGAGCATCTTGCTGTATATCCATCTTTGATTGACAGCCTTATTTCAACAGATAGCCAACAACAAATTATTTGGGCACTTGCATTTGACAGGTTAGGTGAAAAAGATAGAGTTCTAACTTGCCTGGAGACAGCTACCCCTATTACTCCTGGTCGTGCAAACGATCTTATCGGTTTGTTTGTTAAATATAACCAAATCGACAAAGCTATGGACAGTGCAAGCAA
>CAZYCY010000414.1:0-2337 GCA_964646145.1 uncultured Thiotrichaceae bacterium | reverse complement strand
TGGAGCAAAAAGGCAAGTTAAGTTTCGTAAGTTATTTGATCCTGAGTCCTTAGGGTTCGCTGCTAATGTTTCCCTGCTCTAAATCACCACTTCTTCGGTGTTTGCTGTTGCCAGGACAGGTTTTTCATTGCTAGCAAGCAGGGCATTGATGAACTGATCTTCCAGTTCAATACGTGTTGCTAGTTCTTTTCCCAGTTTATTCAGATAATTTGGTAGTTGTGCCATGGCTGCTTCATCAATGCTTTCTGTATTATCGTATACGTCATTAAACGCTACCGCTATTTGAGTTGTATCATTGATTCGTGGCATAATTTTATCGGCAAGCTTTGTTATTTCATCACGACGTTCATTACCTTCTTCAATGCGGCGATAAATTTCAAAATGTCCTGTTGCCAGGTAATCAACCAGTTCCTGGCAAAACTCCTCAAGTAAATCGATAGTAATGTTCATATCATTTACCGAGCCGTCAGTATGTTTTGCTAGATTATAATATTGTGAAAGTACAGTATTGCGTTCTGTAATGAGATGTTTGATTTCGTTACGTGTACGCGCTCGGCGTTCACCTGGTACTTCTGATAGAGTATTTGAAGACATTTAGCTCCCCTTTTAAGTTGAAGCAAGACAACTTGTTTTATTATTATTTACGATATTGTACTAAATCAAAAAGCGAGTCGCAAATAACATTAATGATTATTGTATGTGTCTGTAAAGAATTGATTTTTATGTATTTTTACTCTAATGACTATTTAAAATGGCGCGCCAAATACAATACGAAATACATTTAGATTGTTACCAAAGCGTACACCAACACCAATTTCTGGTTTTTTAAAGAACAAAAAATCAGGGATATTGCTAAAAGTAATGCCTACCTCATGTTCGACGCCTACCCGTATTGGGTTGGGCGTTTGCTCGAAAAATATAAGATCATTAGGGTAATAAAAATTGATGTAATATACATTGCTAAAAAGAATCCCATTGTCGTGAGAGTAACCACTGGACATACGATAGTTTAATCCAGTTTCAATGAGTGAATAGTCTAAATCATTGTCGCTGATATCGTTGCGTTCACGAGCATATAAAAAACGGTTGCCAATTGATAATAAATTATCAGGCACAGGTATACTGTAATAACTTTTAATACCAAAGCCGGTAATTAACACATTTGTTGTATTATTCAAGTCGCGAGCAAGCCCAATATCTGCGAATGGTGAGATTGTCCAGTTTGGGGTGACCGGGTATTGATATTCAAGACCTGGCAAAAAAGTGAGTGTTGCAATGTCATTCAGGTCAGGTATGTTTCCATCGCCGATGTTATCAATGTTAATTATGCCAAAGGTAAGCGGAAGATTGAGAATCAGCCCAGCTTCAGTATTTGTTTTTTCCTTAATAGTGTATTGGTAAGGAATCTGAATAACAAAAACTTCCTGTCCAGAAGTTGTATAAAACCCGGTGCCCAGGTAGCTGGAAAATGCAAAGCTGGTGATGCCAAAGGTGCTTTGTTTTTCAGCTGCAAAAATAGTGGCAGGAGAAAAATACAAAAGGACGTAAAGCAGAGGAAAGATGAATGGAACTACTTGTAAATTCTTTAGAAACACATTAATTGTAGGTGCATAGTGGTTACACATCAGTGTTGTTTTATTATGGGTATCTTGGCAGATTATAACAGAACAGTATGAGCAAACCGTATTCTGAATCATGTGATCAAAATAAACAGGTTATTTTATCTGTAATATCTCCTTTATTTTCATCGTTTTCAAGTGTGCTTGAGATCGGCAGTGGCACAGGTCAGCATGCTATATATTTTGCAGAAAAAATGCCGCATCTAACATGGCATACCAGTGATTGTCGGTCTCATCTTGATGGCATTCATGCGTGGCTGGTTGAGGCCGATCTTATTAATGTTAAACCACCTTTTGAGTTGGATGTGTCAAATTCACAATGGCCTGCGTTGAATGTGGATGCGATTTTTACCGCCAACTCGCTTCACATAATGCATCAACAGGATGTTGATAATTTTATTCTGGAGGCTAGTCGCTTGTTAAAGCAGCATGGGAGTTTAATTATTTATGGACCTTTTAATTATAACGGCTTGTATACTAGCAAAAGCAATGAGCAATTTGACCAATGGTTAAAACAGCAGGATCTACAAAGTTGTATTAAACATTTTGAAGAAATAAATTCGCTAGTCAATAATAATGGGATGCGGTTGCTCACTGATTATGAAATGCCTGCAAATAATCGACTTCTGCATTTTGTAAAAAAATAACTATAGGGCATCTCTGTTTATTCTGGAGGTGAAGATTGAGATTCAAAATAGGTCAGCTTAAGGCGCCCGAT
>CAZYCY010000413.1:0-2343 GCA_964646145.1 uncultured Thiotrichaceae bacterium | reverse complement strand
AATCATTACTACATTCATAATTTATTCCTTATTTATTTCATACTCTAAAAAAATTAGTAACTACTCAGCGTAATTTTGGAAAAGGACGCAGGTTATTGATTTTTAAGGACGCTGTAAATACGTCCATGTACGCTCTACTGCAACATCCATGTTGCAGATGCCTGAAAAATCAATAACCTACATCCTTACCTGGATAATACGCTGAGTAGTTACAAAAATTATTGGTTTACTTGTAACCATTCACCAAAGCTACGGGGCTTTTAGTGAACACCTCTCATGAATCCCAACAAAAGCACCAGGATGCACATTATTTGGGTTCATACCACTGTTTTGGGTAATAGCACAGGGTAATATTTAGGGCATCTCTAATAATTCTGGTTGAGTAGATTTATTAGTGACTCCCTTTATGCATTAACTACATTGTCATATTTACCACGATACATGCCACGGGCATCAACTATTAATTTTGCATTTTTTTAAATCATTTTATAATCAAAATCAACATGATCGGTGCCGACTACAATGCAATCATAGCTGTTGATGTTTTTACTGTTTGCTTCAATGCTTTCCATAGCAAAGTTATAACGGCGCATTTTTGGAAAGACCGGTACATAAGGATCTGAGTAGCTTACTTCTGCACCGCAGTCCTGCATTAGCTGCATGATTTCCACCGAGGGCGGTTCACGGTGTAGACTTAGTGGTGTTGGCACACACAGGATTAATGCATCAACATTAGTCGCCAGGGTAAAATCAGTGGTGGCTTCAAAACCCCTGTCTACAGCAGTCTGAATATCTTCATCAGGAATATGCTTAGGACTCAGGATCAAATAACTTACGAAACTTAACTTGCCTTTTTGCTCCAGCTTGAATGATCTCAAATCGTTGCGTAGCGCAACTATGCGCCTTTTGAGATCATCCAATCTGAAACAAAAATTCGGCGTTAAGTTCCGCATCTTATTTAATCCTGAGTCCTTAAGATTCAGTGCATTAGACATTCGCAGTAGGTTTAACTACTTTTTTAAGGTTCAATGACAAGAGATAGGCGAATCAGGCAAAGATCATTTATAAGCTTTCACAAAGCAATTTTAATCCCTGATTTAATTCAACCGATGGTTGCCACTTCAATACTAATTTTGCTTTTTCTACCACAGCGTAGGATTCTTTAATATCACCATCTCTTACATCAGCATATTTTACATTAAAGTCGATATTATAAATTTCGCACAACGATGCTAATAGCTGATTTAAGGTAATTTTTTCTCCGGTTGCAATATTATAATATTGCCCGCTGCCTTCTTGTGCTGTCACTGCTTTCATATTGGCTTCAACAACATCACTTACATAAACAAAATCTCTTGTTTGCTCACCATCACCAAAAATAGTAGCTACTTCTTTGTTTTTGAGTTTATCGGTAAAAATCGAGATGACACCTGAATATGGTGAAGATGGATCTTGCTTTGGCCCATAAACATTAAAATACCGTAAGCAAACCGTTTCTAACCCATAAAGTTTTGTATACATACCGCAGGCAAACTCAGATGCCAGTTTATCAACCGCATAAGGTGACAATGTAACCGGACACATGGTTTCTATTTTTGGCAATGTTGGTTCATCACCATATAACGCTGCACTTGATGCAAAAACAAAACGTTTTACATTATTATTTCTTGCTGCTTCTAATAAGTGTAAGGTTCCCTGATAATTTACTGCGCTACTGCCAACGGGATCATTCACTGTTTTCGGCACTGAAGCAACGGCTGCTTTGTGAAATACCCAGTCAACGCCTGTTATGCACTGTTTTACTGTGTCAACATTACTGATATCACCTTCTACAATTGTCAGCGCAGGGTTTTTCGGCAAATTACTTCGATGCCCGGTTGAAAAATCATCTAATACGATAACTTCATGACCATCTTCCAATAAACGATCTACGATATGTGAACCAATAAAACCGGCGCCACCTGTTACTAATGTTTTCATGGCCATTGCTTTCATATTTTTTCACCAGCTTTTTCGCATATTTCATCAAATCGCACTGTACTATTTTTTCGAGAAAAATTATCGATTTGCAAATTTAAAAATAACGGTACAAACTGTTTTGTGTGTAATGTACTGCAGAAACACCTCAGGTATGTTTCAGAACCAGTCAAACAAACTATCGATGTCACCATTTTAAACCCCTATTTATTAATCGTTACATAAGTATTAATTAACAACCTAGTATAGAAGAAACAGATTGATTTTTATTAAAACACGTCATTTACTAAGAAGAAGGGCGTGAGAGATAAAAAAACTCATTGTGTAAAAACCCGCGCATTTCTAAACATCCGCATCCACGGTGCA
>CAZYCY010000412.1:0-2351 GCA_964646145.1 uncultured Thiotrichaceae bacterium | reverse complement strand
TTAACCATACCGTCACAAAACACGTCTAGATTATCCTAGAAAAATCAGTTGAATCGTAGCGAGGATGACTAAGGTGCTGAAGATTAACGACTTTACAGGTTATATTGGAGGAAAGCGTATCACCCATACGGTGAGTTCAATATGTTCTGGAAAGTCGTTAAGATTCATTGCATTAGACATCCGCAGTAGGTTCAACTGATTTTTTTAGGATTATAGCTTCAAATATTATCTAACAGATAAACAGCTTAAACAACACGATAAATCAAGCGGAGTTAAGTTATGCCATTCAAACGAATACTAAAAATGATGTTACTTACAGCAGGCGTTGCATTATTAGTAGCTTGCAACAATGATAAAGAAACACTAGACACAACGGAACCAGTTGTTATTAAACCTGATGTTACAGAACCGATTGTTACAGAACCTTCGATTACATCCATTGCAGAGATTCAGGGTGATGGTCATATTTCGCCTCATGTGGGAAGCGTAGTCACCACGCAGGGAATTGTCACCGCCCTGGCGTTTAGAAGCTATTACATCCAGGATCCTGTTGGCGATGGAAACGAGGAAACCTCTGAGGGCCTGTTTATCTCGCACAAAGATCATGGGCTAAGCATCGGCGATGAGGTTCAGCTCACCGAGCACATCATTGAAAAAATTCCCGGCGGAGAACGCTCAGGAAACCTTTCTATCACCCAAATGAACACTCCGTCGACGGTCGTCATTTCCACTGGCAATCCCTTGCCTGCTCCGACGCTGATCGGTCTGAACGGACGTATAGCACCCAGCACCATCATAATAAGTGAAAATGAGATCAGCCCTCCAATCAATCTTCAAAACGCCGTCGATGACGCAGCTAATACTTTTAATCCAGCGGTTGACGGCATTGACTTTTACGAATCGCTCGAAGGTATGCTGGTGACAGTTGAGGATGCACAAGCCGTATCCGCAACCAGGCGCTTCGGGCGTTTCAGTGCGGAATTCTTTGTGGTACCCAACCGTGGACATCAAGACATTATCGAACCAGACAGTGCGATGACGCAACGTGGCGGCATCTTGCTGCAACCACACCTGGATGCCACCGGGGATGCCAACCCTGAACGTTTACAAATTCAGCTTTCTGGAAGCCCTCTCTACCCCGGTAATATGGATTTACAGGTGAAGGTGGGTGATTTTGTTGGCAACGTGACTGGTGTCATGGGGTACAGTTTTGGCAACTTCGAGATCAACGCTCTTCACGAAATAACGGTCGTCGATGGTGCTACAAAACCTGAGACCACCTCTCTCAATATCACCGCAAATCACTTATTGGTTGCAGCTTATAACATACTCAACCTGTCAGTAGCTGACCCTGATGATGCTGCGCAAGTAGCAAAACTTGGCGAACAAATCGTAAACGCTCTCAAATCACCAGATGTTATCGCGTTGCAGGAAATTCAGGACGACAGTGGTACGGACAATGATGGCGTGACCACCTCCCAGGCCACGCGGCAAATGTTGATCGACGCGATATCCAATGCTGGTGGTCCAACATACACGGCGTTCGACGTAGCCCCGAATAACAATACTCAGGGCGGCGTTCCCGGAGGCAATATCCGTACCGCCTTTCTGTATAATCCGAATCGCGTTAACTTGATTGAATTCACCGCACTGACACCCGAGATTCTCACCATTGCTGGCGCTGACCACACCGCATTTGATGGTACTCGGGTTCCGCTTGTCGGGTTATTCGAAAAGAACGGATCAAGATTCGCGGTAATTAACGTCCATAATACATCACGGTTTGGTTCTTCACCCAGATTTGGTGGTCCACAGCCATTCGTACAGGCGGGAGAAGCAGAGCGCGAAAGCGAGTCAAAAGCACTAAACCAGTATGTTGAATTCCTGTTACAGGCCTATGCAGATGCACAGATCATGGTCGTGGGCGATTTCAACACCTTCGAGTGGACCGACGAACTACTTGAAGACGTGCCTGGATCGAACCACATATTGCACAATCTCGTGCCATACCAGAATAACAACGCTGTTCAAGGGGACTACTACAGTTTTATATTCCAGGGTAATTCGCAAATGCTAGATCACTTCTTTGTGACGTCACCGTTACTTGCATCGGCGAAGTTCGATGTTGTTTACCTCAACGTCGATTTTCCCCGAACGTTCATCAACACCACAGCTAGCGATCACGAGCCACTGTTGGCAACCTTCGAACTCGACCCGACTAAGACTAACTTCAGCCTGTCAACACTTCACAGGGTTGAATAAAGCGTCAAATAGCACCGTTTAGTTAGGTACACAGAAATTGTAACTACTCAGCGTAATTTTGGAAAAGGACGCAGGTTATTGATTTTTAA
>CAZYCY010000411.1:0-2364 GCA_964646145.1 uncultured Thiotrichaceae bacterium | reverse complement strand
TCTAAAAACCATCTTTTTGTCCGATTTCTGCGTTGGGTGGATTTCTGTGATCCTCATGTATTACATACACACTGCGGTTCTCGAAATCCATCCGCCTTGAACTCGAACAAAAATCCTGGTTTTTAGAGGCACCCTTCATTGATTTTCCTGTTTAGCTGCTACTCTGCGTTCATTTATCAGTTCTTGCGCCAAATTAGTTTGTTGTGGAATATTGTCACAGGCGGTATGTATAGTGTGCCAAAGTTGATCTTTGGATTCCATAATCAGTCGCCCATTTTCCACCCATGCAACAAGTCGTACACCTGGTACAATTGCTAACTTATGTCGCAAATTGGCAGGAATAACGATTCTTCCCTGTTTACCAACGTGTAGTTCTACAGTTTGCATAGTTGAAACCTCAATGTGATGTGCCACTATTGTAACATAATGTGGCACATTGTCGCGGGTTCAACTGATCTTTTAAGGTTTAACCACTGCTAACCAGTCCGGGTGTATATCCAGTCGCCCATGCACCAGATCAAAGTACATAGTCTGCAATTTTTCAGTAATTAATCCGCGAGAACCGTTACCGATTGAAATATCATCAATTTCACGAATCGGCGTAACTTCTGCGGCTGTGCCGGTAAAAAACACTTCATCTGCCCCGTACAGTTCTTCTATTTTTATGATTTTTTCAACCACATCAAAACCCTGCTCCTGTGCCAGAGTAATAATGGTTTTACGAGTAATGCCGTTAAGTGAGGCGGTCAATGTTGGCGTATATAACACACCATCTTTAATCATGAAAATATTTTCACCGCTGCCTTCAGCAACATTTCCTTTACTATCTAGCAATAGAGCTTCGTCATAGCCCTTGCTCATAGCCTCATCGAGTGCCAGCATGGAATTAATGTAATTACCGTTGGCTTTCGCCAGATACATGGCAGGATGTGAATCATTTTTTATGAAGCTGGACTTACGAATGCGAATGCCTTTTTCCAGGCTTTCCTGCCCCAGATAAGCACCCCACTCCCAGGCGGCTACTATAACGTGTACTTTCAGGTTGTCCGCACGCAGACCCATGCCTTCCGAGCCATAAAAGCACATGGGGCGTATGTAAGCGGACTGTAGGTTATTTTCTGCTACCGATGCCAGTTGCGCCTGATTTAGAATTTCTTTATCGAACGGTATCGTCATATTCATCAGCGCTGCCGATTCGAACAAACGATCGGTATGCGCCTGCAAACGAAAAATGGCTGTGCCCTGCTGCGCTTCATAAGCACGCACGCCTTCGAACACGCCCATGCCATAATGTAATGTATGCGTTAAAACATGAATCTTGGCATCACGCCAGTCTACCATTTTACCGTCAAACCAAATTACGCCATCTCTATCGGCCATGGTTTGCATAGGACTCTCCCGCTGTATTCTTTTGATGTAACTACTTATACCATGAAGCACATAAAGGCTTTACTTAAGGACTCAGGATCAAATAACTTACGAAACTTAACTTGCCTTTTTGCTCCAGCTTGAATGATCTCAAATCGTTGCGTAGCGCAACTATGCGCCTTTTGAGATCATCCAATCTGAAACAAAAATTCGGCGTTAAGTTCCGCATCTTATTTAATCCTGAGTCCTAAGCAAAGCTTTTGATCGTTGCTTTATTTCACTTCAACACTTTATATCCTTCATGTGCTTCATGGTGAAACAGTTACTTTATGTGTGTGGGCTGGGTGAGTAGTTACCTTTTGATTGCTATTCTTCAAGCATCACCCGATGCCAGATAGTAATTACTTTATCACGATGCAGATTGACTTCACTCTCATCCGCTTTACATTGCAGTTTTTGCCAGTTTTTCAGTTTGCGAAAATACCGATAGGCATTAGCCAGAATTATCGCTTCATCGCTACTATACCAGCCAACTGTTTTTAATTCATTTATCAGTTCCAGCGTGGCAGTATGTTTAATGCAGTCAGCATGCTGCTGCGCATGGATTAACACTCCAGCCTGGGTGATGAATTCAATGTCCACCAGACCGCCTGCATCCTGCTTGATGTCAAAACCACTTGATTTACGGCTCAGATGTGTTCGCATTTTTTCGCGCATTTCGACCACTTCCTGCAACAACTTATCCGGCTCTCGTTCTTGCCTGAGAACCGAACTGCGAATTCTATCAAATTCCTGCTCTATCGGTGAGCCTCCCTGCAAGTTATCGGTTACAAATCTTGCCCTTATTAATGCCTGATGCTCCCAGGTCCAGGCTTTTTCCTGCTGATAGGTTTCAAAGGCTGCAATGCTGCTTACCATCAAGCCCGACTGACCATTTGGACGTAAGCGGGTATCGGCTTCATACAGGATGCCGGCATAGGTGCGAGTATTCAAAAA
>CAZYCY010000410.1:0-2370 GCA_964646145.1 uncultured Thiotrichaceae bacterium | reverse complement strand
AAGCCACTTAACATGACAAGGCTTAAAACAGCCAACACAAAACCAAAGGAAATAAAAATGAGTAAATTATTGTATTTAGAGTCATCACCAAGAAAAGATAGATCAGCTTCTACAGAGGTTGCGCAATCTTTTATCGTCGCATTCCAGGATGCTGATGCTAACAACGAGGTTGAAATCATAGATTTATGGGACTTTCAACTACCAGAATTTAATGGGGATCGCATTAATGCGAAGTATAGGGTGCTACACGGGGAAACCCAGACAATGGAAGAAACCAGGGCATGGGATGAAATATCAAAAATAGTTGCCCAGTTTAAGAATGCGGATAGTTATCTGTTTAGCATTCCTATGTGGAATTTTTCTATACCATACAAGCTAAAACACTTTATTGATGTGATTACTCAGCCCGGTCTTACCTTCAGCTTTTCTCCTGAATCAGGATATCAGGGACTCGTAACTGGAAAATCAGCCACGGTGATATACGCTCGCGGTGGCGAATACAGTAGCAGTGAAACCAGTGCAATGGATTTTCAAAAAACATATATGGAGACGATTCTTGGTTTCATTGGATTTAAGGACATCAAAACTGTACTGATAGAACCAACACTGACGGATCCTGAATCTAAAGAGCAAATTCTTTCCGCTACAAAAGAACAGGCGATAGTTTTTGCTGAGCAGTTGTAATATTTGCAAAGCCTGATGAATCTTTGATCAAGTCTGAGTGAAACAGATTGAGATTGAGAATTTTTAATAGCAAGGCGGCATAAGCGCGTGAGCAGGGCTATTGCAAGTGCCTTGCCTTTGCTATTAATTGGAGACTCTAGATTCAAGAAGCTGGGTATATGCATAATGCATGGTTCAAAAGGTAATTCCACAGCCAATGATCATCTCGCCTGTTTAAGGGTTATCAAAACCGTGAAGGCATTCATTCTGTAGATAAACTTTTAAACCGTGCCACTTAAATGTGTAGTGGTCTAATAGCACCGGGCACTTTAATAAGAGATAATAATTATCAACTATTAAGGTGTCATTATGGGACAGAAACGAACATACAAACCGATTTGCTGATTACACAATAAATATGAATCGGAAAGTTCCACCATTGGACTATAGCCTAAAGATTTTACAATAATTATTTTTAAATCAATATCGTAACAAGCTTTTGGGTGACTTATTGAGAAGTTACTTTTAAGGAGACTCTAATTATGTCACTGCGCGCCGCGCCCGCACTGCCTCTGCCAAATCCCGCAAACACAGCTCTGTTGTCTCCCAGGAAATACAGGCATCAGTAACACTTTGCCCATAAGTCAGTGATTGACCTGCAACCACATCCTGACGACCTTCAAGCAGATGACTTTCCAGCATCACACCGATAATACGATGTTCACCGCTAGCCACCTGTGAAGCAACATTGTTACATACATCCAACTGACGACGATAATCCTTCACGCTATTAGCGTGCGAACAATCCACCATCATTAACGGTTTTAAGCCATTATCTTCCAGTTGTCCGGCGGCATGCTGGATACTTTTTGCATCATAATTAGGTTGTTTTCCACCGCGTAAAATGATGTGACAATCATGGTTGCCTTTGGTTGAAAATATGGCTGAATGACCATCTTTGGTTAGCGACATAAAAACGTGAGGATGGGATGCAGCATTAACGGCATCAATAGCAATTTTAAAGCCGCCATCCGTGCTGTTTTTGAACCCGACTGGGCAGGATAAGCCAGATGCCAGTTCACGATGTCCCTGACTCTCTGTGGTTCGCGCACCAATGGCTCCCCAACTCACCAGATCGGCTATGTATTGAGGGCTAATCAAATCGAGATATTCTGTGCCAGTTGGCACACCTGCAACCGCTAAATCTCGCAATAATTCTCGTGCAAGTCGCAGACCTTTATTAATTTTAAAACTCTCATCCAGATCCGGATCGTTAATTAAACCTTTCCAGCCAACGGTGGTTCTCGGTTTTTCAAAATAGACCCGCATAATGATGCATAAATCAGCCGACAGGTCATCGATGAAAATCTTTAATTTAGTTGCGTATTCTCTGGCCGCATCAGGGTCATGAACAGAACAAGGACCAACAACAACAATCAGGCGATCATCCTCACCATGTAATATCTTATGTATGTCTTGTCGTGCATGATAAACCGTTTCCGATGCCTGCTCACCCGTAGGGTATTCCTCATGAAGTTTTTTCGGCGGTAATACTTCCTGGAGTCCTGTAATGCGGACATCATCAGTTTTAAAAATCATTGTTTAGCTCGCCATCCGAGATGTTTTTACAAACGCTAATTATATAGGAACAGAGGACTTTTCACGATACCGATTTATAAAAGCAACAACAAAAAGGATAAAAAAACG
>CAZYCY010000409.1:0-2377 GCA_964646145.1 uncultured Thiotrichaceae bacterium | reverse complement strand
TGTTGTTGAAAAAGAGCAAAGTGTCAAGCAATCATTTAATCGTGTTAGTAGCTTTCCGGTGTATCTGAATAGTGATGTAAATAATGAAACAGTAGCCGAAATTGTGGTGGCGGCTAATAATGGTAATACACTTATTTATACTGATAGCGATCTGGGAAAACTTGGTTTTGTTGATATCACGGATATTAATGCACCGTTGGCAGCAGGAACTGTTGATGTAGGCGGTGAGCCGACTTCGGTGGCAGTTATTGATAATTTTGCACTGGTGGCAGTAAATACTTCGTTAGATTATGTCAATGTGAGTGGTGATCTCAAGGTCATCGATATCAATACAAAGACGGTTATTAAAACCATCGCTCTGGGTGGTCAGCCCGATGCCATCGCCATCTCACCAGACGGTCAGTACGCCGCTATTGCTATTGAAAACGAGCGAGATGAAGATCTGGGTGACGGAGTGCCGCAACAGGCGCCAGCAGGCTTATTGAAAATCGTCAGGCTCAGTGGTGAACCGAGCAGCTGGACGCTTAGTGATGTTAGTTTGAGCGGTCTGGCGGATTTGTTTGGTAGCGATCCTGAGCCGGAATATGTTGACATCAATGAACAGAATATAGCGGTTGTAACGCTGCAGGAAAATAACCATATTGTGCTGGTGAACCTTATTGATGGTAGCATCCGTGCTGATTTTAGTGCGGGCAGTGTTGATTTGAATGCCGTCGATGCCAGCAAAGATGGTTATATTTCTTTAACTGAAACCCTTGCCGGTGTGTTGCGTGAACCCGATGGTGTGGTGTGGTTAGCTGATGGTCGTTTTGCCACCGCCAATGAAGGTGATCTGACGGGAGGCTCGCGAGGTTTTACTTTGTTTAATGCTGATGGTAGCGTTGATTATGAATCCGCAGAAAGTGTTGAACATCTCGTTACCAAACATGGTCACCTGGCTGACAAACGTGCAGGCAAGAAAGGCAATGAGCCGGAAAATGTTGAGCATGGGCGCTATGGTGAGATTGATTACCTATTTGTCGGTTCCGAACGCTCCAGTGTTGTGCTGGTGTACAAAGTGGCAGCAGGAGAAGCCCCTGAATTTTCACAATTGTTGCCCTCTGCGGTAAAACCTGAGGGTTTGCTGGCGATTCCACAACGAAACTTGTTTGTTGCAGCAGGTGAAAAAGATGATCGCGGAGATAAAATCCGTTCTGCATTAACTATTTATCAGCTACAGGAGGCGGAACCGAATTACCCGACGATTGTTTCTAATGATGATGCCAATCAACGACCAATAGCCTGGGGTGCGCTATCAGGTTTGGCGATTGATCCTCAGGATAATCAGCTTGTCTATACCATTTCTGATGGTTTCTACAAATCAAGCCGCGTTTTTGCAATGGATATATCAAAAATGCCCGCACAAATTACTCAGGCTATTGTGCTGAAAGATAGCCAGGGTGTGTTAACTGCGATTGATCCCAGTCTGGTTAATGGTGATGCCGATGCAACGGTGAATCTTGACCCTGAAGGTATCACCGTTGCTGCAAATGGTGGCTTCTGGATTGCATCAGAAGGCAAAGGCACAATAGGCGACATCAAGAAACCTTTTGCGTTTGAAAACATGCTGTTGCGTATTTCATCTGACGGCGTTATAGAGCAAGTAGTTACATTACCCACTGTGGTAGCAGACAGGCAGCTTCGTTTTGGGTTTGAAGGCGTGGCTTCAGTTATGGACGGTAATACCGAAATGCTATATGTTGCATTTCAACGCAGTTGGGCAGGTGATACGGAAAACCACGTTCGAATCGGACGGTACAATACGCAAACAGCAGCGTGGACATTTTTTTACTATGAACTTGATGCGGTTGAATCAGCTAACGGCGGGTGGGTTGGTTTGTCTGAAATTAGTTCACTGGGCAACGATGAATTTATGGTGATTGAACGCGACAACCAAAGTGGTACTGATGCAAAGGTAAAACGGCTGTACAAATTCTCAGTTTCTGGTCTGACGCCGTTAGCCGATGATGGCAGTAATGCTGTCGCCTATCCGGTTGTCAGTAAAATACGGGTTGATGATTTAATGGACGATTTACAGGCAACCGGTGGTCTGGTTCTGGAAAAACTCGAAGGCTTAGCCGTTACCGAAGAGGGTACGATTCTCGTGGTAAATGATAACGATGGTGTGGATGACTCCAATGGTGAAACGCAGTTACTCAGGTTGAAAGGTTTGTTGTAGCCATACTTATTAACGAGTCGGAGGAAAAAGATGCGGGTAATCAGCCTTCTTCTTAGTAAATACGCCCATGTAAGCTTGTCTACAGCATTCTTGCTGTAGACAGTCTTTAACCTAAAAAAATCAGTTGAACCTACTACGAGCGTCCAATGCACTGAAAGT
>CAZYCY010000408.1:0-2382 GCA_964646145.1 uncultured Thiotrichaceae bacterium | reverse complement strand
TTTTTAATTTTGTGTTTTTAATTTTGTCTTGAAGCAGAAAAACCAGCATCAGCACAGAGCTTAATGTTTATTTTCATTCTATGTTGACGGTGGTTTTTTATCTAAACTTCAACCGTTTTACGACCAGTATTTTTATAATAACTCTCTTTTATTTAATAGTCTTAATCACGGTAAACGCGCCCCTAATATCACCTGCACTAAAACCTATGGCTTTATCATCAGGATATAGCAGGTCTATTTTACTTGCTATGGGTGGTGCTATATTGCTGCCATGACACTTTAGGCATATTTCAGCTGTAGGTATTGCTTTCATATAACGAAATATTTTCTCGCCATTACGTTCAGTCAGTTCAGAATACTCTATGGTTTTAATCGCTTCACCTTTTTGTTTACGCTGTTCGAATTTCTCTAATACTGCTTTTTCCCAGGCATCCGGTTTATTTCCCAGGTTACGATATTTAAGTGAGGTACGCTCAACACTCATGCCTTTTTCTTTTGAAATTCTGCTGGATATTACAGGTGCATCCGTTTTACAAACTGCTATAGATGCAACTGGACCTTTAGTTTTCATTGAATTTTGTAGAGTCGTTTGCAATTCACCAAGCAGTAATTTTATTGCTATACGACTTTCTTGTGTTAGCTGCTGGGTATCAACTGCCAATGCCTGACTAAATGGTAAAAAACCAATGATGATATAAAACAATTTTCTGTTCATAGTTTTGTCTCAGGATAAATAAAGCATCGAATTATACAGAGTTGGATAATCGCATTCCTTAATATTTATCATATTATCTACTGGTTGCTTCATTCCAGATATCATCCCATATATCGTCAACGTGTGATTTTACCCCCTCATCCATTTTTATAGGTGTACCCCATTCCCTGTTCGTTTCCCCAGGTAATTTATTGGTGGCATCAATACCAACCTTTGATCCTAAACCGGAAACAGGCGAAGCAAAATCCAGGTAATCAATCGGCGTGTTCGCCACCATTGTGAAGTCACGTACCGGGTCAACGCGAGTACTCATCGCCCAGATAACATCCTGCCAGTTTCGCGTATTGACATCATCATCCACGACAATAACAAACTTGGTATACATAAATTGTCGCAAAAATGACCATACCCCCATCATTACGCGCTTTGCATGTCCGGGATATTGTTTTTTCATGCTGACAATGGCTACACGGTATGAACAACCTTCTGGCGGCAAATAAAAATCAACAATCTCAGGGAATTGTTTTTGTAGAATAGGAACAAACACTTCATTTAATGCCAGGCCTAAAATGGCTGGCTCATCCGGTGGTCTCCCGGTATAAGTGCTGTGATAAATAGGATCTTTACGGTGACTGATGCGCTCAATGGTAAAAACCGGAAAAATTTCGGTTTCATTATAATATCCAGTATGATCACCATATGGTCCTTCTTCGGCAACATCATCAGGATAGATAAATCCTTCTAAAATATATTCTGCGGAAGCGGGTACCTGTAGATCACCCAACCCCTCAAGGGTACATTTAACCACCTCTGTCTTACTACCACGTAATAATCCAGCAAAGCCATATTCTGATAAAGCATCTGGCACGGGTGTAACTGCAGCCAAAATAGTTGCTGGATCCGCGCCTAAAGCGACCGCTAAAGGAAAGGGCTTATCTGGATATTTACTCTGCCAATCCTTATAATCCAAAGCGCCACCGCGTTGTGCCAACCAACGCATAATAACCTTGTTTTTTGCTATAACTTGCTGACGATAAATACCCAAATTCTGACGTTCTTTTTCCGGACCTCTGGTCACTACCAGGCCCCATGTTATTAATGGTGCAACATCTCCAGGCCAACAGGTTTGTATCGGAATATTTTTTAAATCTACCTCATCTTTTTCAAAAACCACTTCCTGGCACGGTGCTTTTTTAATTTCTTTTGCTGCCATGTTTAATACCTGTTTAAAAAGTGGCATTTTCTCCCAGGCATCTTTTAATCCTTTTGGTGGATCAGGTTCTTTTAAAAAAGCCAGTAATTTTCCTACTTCACGCAAGGCTTCAATAGAATCTTCACCCATACCCATCGCAACACGTTGTGTCGTACCAAATAAATTAGCCAACACTGGAACTGATGAATTTTTTACGTTTTCGAATAATAAGGCAGGGCCACCTTGTTTCAAGGTACGATCACATATTTCAGTGATTTCGAGGTAGGGGTCAACTTCTATGCTGATGCGTTTTAGTAAGCCTTTTTTTTCCAGTTGTGCAATGAAGTCACGAAGATCTTTATATTTCATTTTTTTATTAAAATACTCTGCAAATTTAAAAAATTAGCCGTTAATAATGTAAAAAAAACGTAACTACTCAGCGTAATTTTGGAAAAGGACGCAGGTTATTGATTTT
>CAZYCY010000407.1:0-2383 GCA_964646145.1 uncultured Thiotrichaceae bacterium | reverse complement strand
TTAATCAATAAACATTGCATCACCATAACTAAAGAAGCGATACTTCTCAGATACTGCTTCCTCGTAACATCGCAGTGTCTCGGCTGTTCCAGCAAACGCACTAATCAGCATAAGCAATGTTGATTCAGGCAGGTGAAAATTGGTAATCAATGCGTCGATACTTTTAAACTTAAAGCCTGGATAAATAAACATATCAGTTTCACCAGTATACGCAGCAAGCTGACCCTGCTTTGAGTCAACCTGTTGAGAGGCGGTTTCAAGAGAACGTATGGTTGTGGTGCCAACAGCAATGATGCGCCCACCATTTTTACGAGTTAGCAGACAGGCATCTACTGTTTCCTGCGGTACTTCAAGATACTCAAAATGCATTTTATGCTCTTCGATCGACTCACTGCGCACTGGTTGAAAGGTACCTGCACCAATGTGTAATGTGACGTAGGCTGAAGTTACTCCTTTGTTTTCAAGTTTTTTTAGTAAATCATTGTCAAAGTGCAAACCGGCGGTAGGTGCTGCCACAGCACCTGGTGTCTTGGCGTAAACCGTTTGATAGCGAGAAAAATCTTCCTCCGTATCCTCTCGATTGATGTATGGGGGTAATGGCATATGACCAATTTTTTCTATAATTTCTGCCATCGGCTGGTCGGTATTAGTGGTGAGAATAAATAAATCATTATCCCGACCTTCGACCGTCACTGTATATGTAAGGTTTTTCTCTGCATCAGACAAGGTTATTTTGTTGCCGACTTTAGGTGTTTTACTGGCTCGGATATGCGCCAGACAGGTCTGATTATTTATTAAACGTTCAACCAGTATTTCAACTTTACCGCCAGTTTCCTTGTAACCATACATTCTTGCGGGTATCACGCGAGTATTATTAAACACCAGTAAATCATCAGCATGGATAAGATCTGTAATATCACTGAATTTAAGATGGCTGATTTTTTCCCGGGTACGTGAGTAGTGTAACAAACGACTCTGTGAACGAACATCACAGGGTTTTTGAGCGATGAGATTTTGAGGAAGATGATATTGGAATTCGCGCGTTTTCATAGGCAACCTTATTTACAATTGAGAATTATGAATCCTGAATTCGAATGATAATTGATAATTAAAAACATAAACACTGGGCGACCTTACCGTTTTTAATTCTCAATTATCCATTCTCAATTGTTTTTCAGGTTCCCATTTTGCCAACTGCGCAGCTAACAAAAGATTTCGCTTTTGCTGTAGCAGCCTTTATACCTTCTACCGTGCCAGTTTCAGGATAACCCAGTTTTAGCAGCAATTTAGCCACTTCTACTTTACAAGACTCATCACCAGCTGATTGGGCAAAAGTAATAAAAACAACACCATTTTCAATATCAACCTTGCAATCATCTACCGTATCAAGCGTATTTAAACGCTTGGTAATGGTGCCAGCACAGCCACTACATTTTATATTTTCTACAGAAATTTCATAAGTCATGATTGTTGTCCAGTTACTGCCAAGGAACGGGCGTGGTTAACAACCAGCAAATTGCCGGTAGCCACCTATATTATGAACCTGATTAAAACCAAGTTGCTCCAGATATTTTTTTACCATTTCAGAACGTGCCCCCGAATGACAATACAGTAAAACGGGTTTACCCGTATCAATATCGTCTTTTAGGTGTTGAAAGCTACTAATTGGCATATTAATCGCTCCATTTAAAGCACCTCGATTGAACTCTACAGGAGAGCGCACATCGATAAGTTGCCCCCCTTCACTCAGTATTTTTTGCACAAAATCACAACAGTATTTTTCAAAAATCATATCAATCCGTCAGCAGTGGCACGTGGTATAGTCGCGTTAACAATATCATGATTTTATAATACTACTAAAATTAATGCAATATCAATATGTTATGAGCTTTTACCCAAGAATGGAGATCAAAATTAAGAAAGATTGTAAGTAATTGTTGTGTATGGCCATTTAAAAAACAACGTAGTCACCTTATTGGCGATGAGTTGTTTTTTGAATAGTCAGACGCATCAAGGACTTGCAAGATTTCTTAATTTTGATCTCTAGGAGCCTGTCGGACTTAGTATGAATCTACTGCGAAAAAGCCATTTTTGTCCATTTTTCCGATTAATTTCGTTAAATAGCCGTGCTATTCGCCTCAAATAATCGAAAAACTGCCCTAAAAATGGCTTTCTCTCGCTACGATCAACTAAGTCCGACAGACTCCTAGGGCATCTCTAAAAATTCATGATTGGCATCTTCACACTTGAGAGACTCAATAACTTCGTTGAAAATCTTACAAATAGCCCACTCAAGCTAAGATTTTCAATGTTCTTGAGCCTCTCAAGTACAAATATGCTCAAACAGAATTATTAGATGCCCTCTATTCCTGGGTTTTATTTA
>CAZYCY010000406.1:0-2387 GCA_964646145.1 uncultured Thiotrichaceae bacterium | reverse complement strand
GCTGACCTATTTTGAATCTCAATCTTCACCTCCAGAATAAATAGAGATGCCCTTATGTCACTTCTCGTCAAATATGAATATTTAGGCTACAATCCGCAGCATTAACAAAATAAATCTATAAACTTTTACTGAATTACAATTTGGAATAATTCATTTAGGCAGACAATATGAAATATTTAACGATCTTACTTATATCTTCCACATTACTACTGGCTACTAGTTGTGCTAGCAGAGTACCAAATCTGCCAGCAGAATCTAAAAGTGGACAAGCAGGACCCAGTGTTCTGGTTGAGTCCTATAAAATGGCAGTAGGTGATCAACTACAAATCAACGTCTGGAATAGCCCTGAGTTGTCTCTTGGTGTGCCCATTAGACCTGATGGAAAAATTTCTATGCCATTAATTGGTGCTGTCATGGCAGTTGGGTATACGCCAGAAGAACTGGCTGATAATATAGAGGTAAAACTGGCAGATTTTGTAAAATCACCAAATGTAACCGTTATTTTAACCGGACTTCATGGTCACGCTTTTCTCTCTCGAATAAGAGTAACGGGCGCGGTGGCACAAAATATGTCTATGCCTTATCATCAGGGAATGACCGTGCTTGATGCTATTTTAGAAGCAGGCAGTGTTGATCTTTTTGCAAATGCAAACAGAACTAAAGTACACAGACGTTATGAGACCGGTAGCGTGTCATACGATATCCGTCTTCAAGACATTCTGGAAGAAGGCGACATGTCAACAAATATTAATTTATTGCCTGGCGATGTTATTACTGTACCCCGAAGTACTTTTTAAACGGTTATTGTTTATTTTTTGGTGGTGAATAACGTGTATCATAAATGGCGTAGTTTTTTTTTATTCATGGCTTTTATTGCGCAAACATTTAATAATAGTGTTTTTGCTGCTCTGGAAATTCAGCCTGGAGTTAGTGCAGGGCTTACATATACTAACAATGCAAGAAAAACAGCCGATAATACAATAGATGATTTAATTGTAGATGCTACTGTTGGCATGAGTCTTGCTGAAAATCAAGGACCGCTAACCTATCAGATAGCAACCTCATTAAACAAACAAAGTTATGTGAACAATACATTTGCTGACCAGCAAAACTTTAACTTAAGTGCTGTTGCTAACTGGGTCATGATACAAAACCGTTTTAACTGGATGATGAGCAATCATTTCAATCAGAGTACAATTGCATCATTAGCTCCGGATACACCAGATAATAGACAGGACACTAATGTTTTCACACTCAGTGCTGACATTAACTCTCAAATAGCTTCACGGCAACATCTCAGCATTGTTCCATCATTCAGCCAGTTTTATTATGAGAAACAACGCACTGACAATAAGCAGTATTCATTAACGACCAATTGGCAATACCAGGCAACTCGTTTAACCAATACTGGCCTAAGCATTGCTGCCAGAAAAATTGATTATACTGAAACAGATCTTTTAGGTAACTCAATTGAAGACATAAGATTTTTAACAACTGCAGTTACCTTTGCCGGGCAACGGGTACGATCTACTTTTGATGGCATGTTAGGCGCTACCTACGTTAAAAGAGACAATGGTCAGAAAACATCAGGCTTTGCCGGTCATTTGAATTGGTTGACCGATATATCAGCACGCTCAATATTTTCAGTATTAATTTCAACTGATCTAACTGATACCAGTACTGTAGGAGTAGATGCAGCAGATGGCACTGGTGTACAGATTACAACCGATGTTATTCGTTCTAGCAATATTGATTTGGCTTATTTAAGAAAAGATGATTTACTGGATACACGCATATCAACGCACTATCACAAAATAAAGCATATCGATAACACCCGAAATAACCGTACCATATTGGGTTTTACGTTACAGCTTGGTTACCCGCTGACGCAACAACTTACTGCTAGCGCTTATGCAAGCCATAATCGTACAAAGTTGCCTGATACTGGTCGTGAAGACAAAAGCTTTGCTGTGGGTACCGGTTTAAGATATTTCTTCTCTGACAAGATGCATGGTGCATTTGATTTAAAGTACCAAGAACAGAAAAGTACCAATGCAAGGAACAGTTTTGATGAGTTCAGTGCATACCTCAGCCTGGTTTATGGTCTTGGCGCTCTGTAGGGCATCTCTAAAAATAGAAGCACACTTTATGAAACGCATAAAACAGCACCTTTTTCACCCAAAAATTCGCTAAATAGCCCACTATTCACCTCATTTTTGAGTAAAAAATGCACTATTTTCTACATTCCCTAAACCGCACTTCTATTTTTAGAGGTACCCTGTAGTAGGAGCAAGTTTTTTCACCAGAGCACGTATATTATTATCCATTCTTCAGAGATATCGCTTATCTACTTATAAACCTGTCTAGACTGCGATAACCTATTGCCT
>CAZYCY010000405.1:0-2406 GCA_964646145.1 uncultured Thiotrichaceae bacterium | reverse complement strand
AGATTCATCTTCACGAGAAGTGACACACGGATGTGTCGTTTACGCACCTAAGGATAGAATTAATAGAAGTGCCCTTAAGTATTTCCTTATTTTTAACTTGACCTTCATCAAGTAAAACAAAGTGAATAACACTCAAAATGCGTCATATGGCACACTTTTTATTCGGGTCTAATTTAAAGCATGAATCACAGCAGAATTATTCGATTACTTTTCTCACTGTTACTGATTCAGTGGCTAACTATAAATCTCGCACATGCTGGCTCAGAACTGCCGCGATTTCTGGATACCATTAGCGCACATGAGATTTTCCCCGGAGCTGACAGAATCGGCACCCCGGAAACTGATCCCGTTGTAGCGCCAGCTTTCAAACAGAATGAACAAATCGGCTATGTTTTCCTAACCTCTGATTTTGTCAATACCACAGGTTATTCAGGAAAACCCATGCACCAGCTGGTCGCCATAAATAACAGAGGCATTATCCAGAGAGTTTTACTGGTTGAACACAGCGAACCCATCGTGCTGATCGGCATTTCAGAAGAACGCATTACTGCCATGCTGGATGATTATGAAGGCATGGATATTGGCAAACTGGTAGCGGGCGAACTCGATCACAAGGTTGATATTGTTACCGGTGCTACTGTTACCGTAATGGTAATGGATGATAACATTTTGCGTAGCTCAATCATCGTTGCCCGCCACTATAGTCTTGCCGGGCTGCAACCTGTACAAAAATATACCGGTCCTGTTGCCAGCGTCAACCCTGATATTATGAACATTGAAAACTGGGATTCGCTGATCAGGGAAGGCTCGGTACGCCGTTTGAAAATAACGCTCAGACAGATAAATGAAGCCTTTAATCAGTCCGATGATTTTCGTGCTGGTGCTTTTCCGGAAAAAGGTGATCCGGATGAGGTTTTCATCGAACTTTACGCCGCGGTGGTATCCATACCCAGCATTGGTCGCAGCCTGTTAGGCAAACACGAATATAGAAACCTGATGAGAAAACTTGAACCCGGGCAAGAGGCTATTCTGGTGGCAGCTGATGGTCGTTTTTCCTTTAAAGGTTCCGGTTACGTGCGTGGCGGTATTTTTGACCGTTTTCAGATTATCCAGGGTGATAACTCTATTCGCTTCCACGATTTTCATCAAAAACGCCTGCGTCAGATTGCCGCAGAGGGTGCGCCCAGGCTAAAAGAGGTGGATCTATTCAAAACACCTGGCAATATCAATTTTAACGCTGCGCAACCCTGGCAACTGCAATTACTGGTAGGTCGCGATGTTGGTCCCACAGAAAAATTATTTCTGACTTTTTACCTGGATTACAAACCACCAAAAAAATACCTGATTTTTACTGATGCAGAACCCACTGCTGGCTTGAGCCTGGTTGAAAAAGCCGAGCCTATTTGGATAAAAATGTGGCGACTCAAGTTTTATGAAATTATTGTATTGGGACTAGGGCTGGTAGTACTCACCCTTATCTTCTTCTTCCAGGACTGGCTGGTCAAACGCCGAGTGCTTACCGACCGGGTTCGTATTGCCTATCTTGTGTTTACTCTGTTTATCATCGGCTGGTATTTTAATGCCCAGTTATCAGTGGTTAATATCCTTGCCATGTTTAATGCCCTGGTCACGGGTTTTGATTGGGACTACTTCCTTATGGAACCGCTGATATTTATTCTCTGGGGCTCAGTTGCTGCCGCCCTGTTATTCTGGGGTCGTGGTCCCTACTGTGGCTGGTTATGCCCTTTTGGTGCATTGCAGGAATTAATCAACCGCATTGCAAAAGTCTTTAAAGTCAAACAAATTACTGTGCCGTGGTTTATTCACGAACGCGTCTGGCCCATTAAATATTTACTTTTTCTGGCACTGTTCGGTTTATCACTGCATTCACTGGAATGGGGCAAAATCCTTACCGAAGTTGAACCGTTTAAAACCGTCATTATTCTAAAATTTGCCCGTGAATGGTGGTTCGTATTATTTGCCCTGGCAGTGTTATTACCGGGACTTTTTATCGAGCGTTTTTATTGCCGATATATATGCCCACTGGGAGCGGCGCTGGCTATTCCCGGAAAATTGCGTATGTTCCCCTGGCTTAAACGTTATAAAGAATGTGGCAGCCCTTGCCAACGTTGCGCCAACGAATGCATGGTTCAGTCAATTCATCCTGAAGGTAATATCAATGTCAATGAGTGCATGTACTGTTTGCACTGTCAGGTGGTTTATATGGATGATCACGCCTGCCCGGTGGTAATACAGAAACGCCTGAAACGCGAACGCCATACGGTTCATGCGGCAACTGTTTCTAAAGCAGACATGGCTAACATAAGCATGCCTGGTGCAGTGGCTTCCAATACTACTGGCGGTAAAAAAGAGCCCACCATTTCCAATGAATTAAAGGGCATCTCT
>CAZYCY010000404.1:0-2419 GCA_964646145.1 uncultured Thiotrichaceae bacterium | reverse complement strand
GTATTACAACCTTGAGAGGCTGCATACTGCGAATGGTGATCAGTCACTTATTAACTATGAAAATTCTCTAAAAAAAGTGTCCGGTTTGACTTGACCAGTACAGGTGTTTTTGGCTCAGTTCTACAAAGTCCACTTTCTAACATTAGTTGAATGACTTCATCATAGCTTAGTGCATGCTCAATTTCACAAGACTTAGGGAAATAACTAGAACCATATGTCATACCTGGAACCAAATTTGCCTCAATAAAAAAAATAATCTCCTGCTTTATTAGCTCTAATATCTATTCTGCCAAAGTCCCTCACACCTAAAGTCAAGAACGAATTAACGGCAAGTTTTACTACTTCATTTTTTATTTCATCATCTTCAATTAATTTTATCTTTTCTGAATCATCATTCTTTACCTTTTGTCCTAAAATCCTAAGCCCATTTTTTGATTCTGGTGGGACTATTTCGATAGGAGAAATTATTAGTCTGTTGTTTGGTGTGTTTATTATTGAGACTGTAAACTCACGCCCATCCAAATATTCTTCCACTAAAATAGGAGCACTAAATCTGTTATATAACGACAATACTTTATTTTCAAACTCCGAAAAATTTGTCACGAAAGAGAAGTCATCAATTCCATTTCCATTTGCTGCATCAGTCGGTTTTAAAAATAACGGAAATTTAATTGGAAGCTCACTTGCACATCGGTACTGCTCGGGAATTGCTGTAAAATATCTTGCTGTATTAATGCCTTTGTTTGCTAAATATAATTTCGCACTAATTTTATTGGAATCAAACCTCAACACATCTCTTGGTGAGCCTGTGAAATTAATTTCATGCCGAGAAAAATATTCACTCAACCAAATATTATTTCCATCTCGAAGTGAAATATATTTTACAGCTAAAACAACCAAATCTGGATTTCTTTTGACAATGCTTTCCAAGTCTCGTTTAGATTTGCATATGTTCAATCTTACGTCATACCCTATCCTTTCGATAGAATCAAATATACTATGGCATGCTTTAAGAGTTCCAAACCCAGTTTCGTTCAAGTTCTCATTTTGTGTTGTTACTATTTCAATTTTCAATACTTGTTATCCTTGATAAATTTTAATATTTCGCTAGACAATTTTGCACACCTAACGCTGTGCTTTGCGGCTGATTTGGAGCGTAGCGGAAAACCAGTCAGACAGCAGCGCCTTGGTAGCTATTTTTTTATTCAGGAAAATAAACTTGTTGTACAGTAATATTGTTCGCCTTTATCACAGAGAATGAAGCCTGATTCATCTTTCATATAATCAACAACTCCTTCAATTTTACCGGGCAATTCCCCGATCAGCTACCAAGCCCCCATTATCACTTTGTGTTCAGCTTGTTCCCGCTCTTCATTCAGTAATAAATTTTCAGTCACAGGTTTACTATGATCGAGGAGCCCCAGTAGTTCACAGATAACACCGCAAATCTCCGTTTGTTTTGGTGCGCAACCTGCTTGATGAGAGAAACTATTGCCAATGACATATAAGGGAATATCTCGTTCTTCGGCTAAAGAGCCTCCGTGGCTTTTATCCGTATTCATGCCATGATCTGCAGTAATGATAATTTGGTAACCTGCTTCAATCCAGGCTGGAAGGTATTCGGATAGCTCTTTATCTGATCGGCGAGTGGTGTTGCGGTAATGAGAACTATCAAGTCCAGAGTGATGCCCCGCTTCATCAATACTCATAGGATGAATCAATAGAAAGTCAGGGTCGTAACGGCGACGCAATAATTCAGCATCAAGGTACAAATGACCGTCAGGGTATTGCCCATCGTGGTAAAAAGAACCATATTGGATAAGTTGTTCGGTATCTGCTGTATGGCGGTCTCGTACAGCGTTGTAAGGGCTTTCGTTATACAGTTCGCTGAACCAATGAAAGGCAGCGGCAGCGGTAGACAACCCCGCTTCGCGAGCCAGGCTGAAAACGCTTTTTTGGTTTGAGTTACGTACCACTTGATTGTGAACGATTCCGCTAACTGCGGGTGTGACACCCGTTAGGATGGTTTCGTAGAGTGGGCGAGACATAGATGGTAATTCGCATTGCACTTTGTAAAGGGTCGCCCAGCCTTGCTCGCCTAACGACTGAACAAACCCCATGCATTGCTCGGCAACCTTATACGCTAAACCATCAAGAACAATGAGTATTACTTTGTCTGTCATTATATACTCCAAATACAGGACTAAATGAAGAAGTCATTTTTTGATGACTAACAATGTAGAAAGAATACGCAAGTTTTATGACGAACAAATGACATTATAAAGTCAGTTTGATGACAAACCACGTTTTAAGCTAATTAATGGTTGGCTCTCTGAATCTCTTCTCAAATTATCCAGTGTATTTCACTTGAGAATTAAAACACCTGAATTCAAGTAATAAGTGCATAACCGGTTATGCA
>CAZYCY010000403.1:0-2423 GCA_964646145.1 uncultured Thiotrichaceae bacterium | reverse complement strand
GCCGGAACTGCAGGTTCAACTAAAGGCGGATGGACAGCTGGCGGCGGATATTCTGCTTGACATGATGCACCATGGTTGTTAGGAAAAGATCGTATTTATAGATCTGTGCCTTTTTTGATTTTCTATTTAAATGCGAAAAAATTATAGTTGAATTCTCAGTTATTGCAGTGATTAAGTGGATTTGTTGAGGGTTCAATTCTTATTTTATCTAAAATATCTCAGCTCTGTATATGAGTTTACAGGCTGGATGAGGACAAGACTATGGTTAATTTTATAAAACTTAAACTATCTATGTTGGCTTTCCTGCTTAGCTTAAATGCTTTTGCACAAATAATATTTGAGTCAGATTTTGCCAATGCAGCACAAACTCCGAGTAATAACAACTTACTTTATAAAGCAGATATTAAATATGTGGGGGCATTTAAAGTACCAGAATTTACATTTAGAGAACCAAGATTTAGTTGGGGTGGCACAGCCCCAGCCTTTAATCCAAATAACCCCAGCGACTTAACTGATGATACTTTATTTTTAGTCGGTCATGCCCACCATCAGGAAACAGCTGAGATCACTATACCGACTTTGGTTAATAGTAGTAATGTTAATGACTTAAATGTGGCTGTTCTGGTGCAGGCTTTCGCCGATGTAAGTGATGGTTTATTGGAGCAGAACCTACCTACAAGGACTGGCGTTAGAATAGGTGGCATGCTTGTTGATGGCAATAACCTTATTTGGAGTGGTTATAAGTTTTATGATGCCAGTGGTAGTGCTAAATATTCTCACGGTTTATCCGGTCTTGATTTGTCCATTCCAAATGATGCGCGAGGTATGTATCGTTTAACTGATCCCAACCCTGGTTATACAGGCGGGTATATGACGCATATACCCAAAGAGTGGCAGAGTGCCCTGGGAGGACGTGTCTTAACAGGGCTGGCTGGTGTATCTATTGTTAGTCGCACTTCGGCTGGACCTTCCGCTTTTGTGTTTAATCCAGAAGACCTTGGTAATAAGAGCCCAGTACCTGCTACAGGACTAGTTTATTATCCTCTAGATAAACCTCTAGGTGGCGGCATGAGGACAGAGAATAAATATTTCAACCTCAATTCAGGTGTCAGGGGCGTTGTTTTTCCTGAAGGCAGCAACTCGATACTATTTTTTGGCAGTCATGCTACAGGTGGTGTATGTTATGGCACAGCAAAAGAATGTGGTTCTACTGGCTATAAGGGCTTCCATCCTCTTAACGGTGAACGTATTTTACAGGTTTGGGCTTATGATGTTAAAGACTTTATTGAGGTTAAAAATAAAAATAAAAAACCTTGGGAGTTAATGCCCTATGCAGTCTGGAATATGAACTTTCCAATTGTCAACCAGAGAAGTGGAATTGCTGGAGTGACCTATGATCCAATCACCAGTAGGATCTTTATTGTACAGCCTAGGGCTGACAATAATCGTCCTATAATTCATGTTTATGAAGTACAAGCATCAGGCTTTGCACGACCAAAGCCGCCCGTTTGGTCTAATCCATGATTAAGTATACCTTATGAGTATTTTCCAATAATGAAATGAGCCTGAACAAAGCCCTGTGGTTTATTTTAAATTTTCATATGAATTGATTTTCGTCAATAGATTTATCCGCAGGTAACAATTATTTTTGGGGACGCTTGGCGTTATCCCCAAAAAATAATTGTTAGCCCAGTCAGTTCTCCAAAATTATTTTTTAAATTGCCCTGATTAAAATTTTTTGTTGAGTTGCTGGGTAAGCGGTCAAACAATCACGTCGTTCTTTTTTTATAAAGAACTAAATAAACTCATCGCAAAATCACAACTACCGAGGAGTTTACCATGCAAGACAGCAGTCATATACAGGATCACAAAAACAGCACATTGGTCAAAAAAATACGTCGATCTGCTTTTGAATGGCGCAGCATTATTGCTGACTATAAAACCAGCGGTCTAACTTAGCGTGACTTCTGCCACCAACGCGATATCGCATATAGCTCATTTACGACTGGTTAATCAAGTTCGAAAAACTGGGTGCGGATTCATCGGTAGAGAGTAATCAGCCTGCCTTGTTTATTGATGTATCAGCAGGCATGTATGTATGTAGTGGTCTAATAGCACCGGACACTTTAATAAGAGATAATAATTATCAACGATTAAGGTGTCATAATGGGACAGAAACGAACATACAAACAATATACGTAACTACTCAGCGTAATTTTGAAAAAGGACGCAGGTTATTGATTTTTAAGGACGCTGTAAATACGTCCATGTACGCTCTACCGCAACATCCATGTTGCAGATGCCTAAAAAATCAATAACCTACATCCTTACCTGGATAATACGCTGAGTAGTTACCAATATACTAAAGAAGTAAGCGTTCATTCTAGAACGCTATTACCCCACCTTATCCAAATCTGATTTCA
>CAZYCY010000402.1:0-2428 GCA_964646145.1 uncultured Thiotrichaceae bacterium | reverse complement strand
GGTCATTCAATCGCTTGGGGTTATATTCCCCACTGCTTGCGACGATTTAAAAGCATTACGATGAAATCTATGATTTCGGGTAATTCAACTTAATATCCCGCCCGCTTGCGGCGGGGTTGTTTATTTTGTGGTTTCCAGGTTGAAAGCGGTGGCGGCGGCCTCTGCCGTGCCTTTAAGTATCTCCCACTCGGCCTCCACCAAGTTTAGCACACGTCTCCATTGTTTATGTTCCTGGTGTTTTGTCGACACGGATTCTGCCATCAGTGCCTCATAGCAGGCTAGAGCCTTGTCTGCTGTGCTAGCCATAGAGAACGTTTCAGCAGTGGCCAACGCGTTCTGCCTGAGATGTTGCCTCTTTTCTGACGATAGCGCGGCCACCCACTGCAAGGCTGCACAGAAGGCTTCAACCGTTTCCACATGGAGTAGGCAGCCATTATGCCTGCTCCTGATTATCTCCCGCACCCCCGGTGCGTCCAGACCCACCACTGGTATCCCTGAAGCCATGGCCTCGGTCAACACCATGCCCTGAGTTTCGCTCCTGGAGGTGAAGGCAAACAGATCCATGGCGTGATAAGCATCCATTAGTTCCTGGCCTTGCAGCACGCCCACATGATGTAGCCGTTGCGTCAGACCCGCCGCCTCAAATACCGACCGGATATCCGGTTCGGAGGGTCCGACACCCACCAGCAGAAAACAGGCCGCTGGTTCGGCTGTGAGGAAACGAACTACTGCCTGGGCGAGAAATTTCGGGTTTTTTTCCGGTGCCAGCCGACCCAGGTGACCGACCACGAAAGCGTCCTTTGGGATGCCTAGCTTGCGCCGGAAGCCTGCGCTATTACCTTGCGCGAAGCGTGCTGTGTCAACGCCAGTGGGCACCACCGTGATGGGTGTCACTACGCCGCGTTCTCTCAGCAGTGTAGTAATGCTCCCGCTGGGGGTGAACACCTGGTTGCAGAGATTGGCGTAGCGCGTGGCCAGCTCAATCACGAAGCGTCGGAAGGTCGGTGAATCCGCCAGGGCATAGTGGGCGTATTGCTCATAGCGGGTGTGGTGGGTGAACACCAGTGGTAGCTTGCGATAGCGTGCAATGCGCAAGGCGGTCATGCCCAGAAGATAAGGATGGTGGGCGTGCACGATGTCAGGCTGAAACAGATCCAGCTCTTTGCTGAGCAGGCCGGAGACTGGCAGGGGGGCGGCGAAGTCGCTGCCGTTGAAGTTCTGGATAGCAGGAATGCGTACTACGCCCGTTTCGTTGGCTGGCTGCCCCTTGAATTCGGGCGCGGTCACCAATACCTGGTGACCGCGTCGCCGGTATTCGGCGGCGAAGGCTGCTACCGAACGCGCCACCCCGCCAACATGAGGTAGATAAGTGTTGGTCAGCATAACGATGTTCATTGGCGCTCTTTTTTTAGTTTGACGGATGTTGCCCCGGGTTCACGTTGGGCAGGCTCCTGACATGTGTCAGAATGTAGTGACGGGCATCTTCGCTTAACAGGTGCGCAATCAGGGCAGTCATTAGAGTGCCGTTTTGCAACAGCATCGACAAAGGCCAGACCTAGACCAACGCCGTGTTGGCGTTGGATAGTCGCTTCCTGTGTACGTCTAAAGACATCAAATAGATACGGTAGCTCCTCCCTGGAAATCCCTTTGCCATGGTCAATCACACAGCATTGGATTTCTTCATTCGTTAACTGAACATTAACATCAATTCTTGCGCCATTCGGGCTGTATTTTATGGCGTTAGACAGAAGGTTAACAATAGCGCGTTCCAGCAGAGTCGGCTTTGCCTGAAGCCGTATTTCATCACGATCAAATTTATGCACTATGGTAATTTGTTTGTTGTTCGACAGTCCCCAAATCTGGTCGATAGCGTTAAGCACTACGTCATTAAAATTGGTATCGTAAAAATGAATAGTTTCGTGGCTGTTAGCGCGTGATAGTTGCAGGAACTGTTCAGCAAGATCCAGGGTTTTATGGGTGTTGTTTTCTATTTCACTCATTGTTGCCTGTATGTCTTTAATATTGTCTTTATTTTTCGCCAGCTCAAGCATTGCTATGGTTGATGCCAATGGCGAGCGTAAATCATGAGAAAGAAAATTAAGCATCTCATTGCGTTTTTTCTCACTGGCTTTTAATAGACTAATATCTGAAATGTTTATCACAAACCCGTCAAAAATATCGTCGGAAACTTGTAACTCAAGTTTCGGAGTTCATTTTACTTAAAATCAGCACCTAATTCACCGTTTCCTGAGCTTCTAGTCGTAAGGTAAAGCTATCCATTTGCATGACTTGCTCAAAGAATTTTTTAACAGTAAGGTCGATGTGCTCCATACAACGCTGGCATGTTCACCATATTTCTCTTGTAAATTATCCAACGCACCTGCAATTAAAGCGCGAAACAGTCCCCACAACCGACTGGCGAAATCCA
>CAZYCY010000401.1:0-2433 GCA_964646145.1 uncultured Thiotrichaceae bacterium | reverse complement strand
CTAGCAGTTAACACACCAGTAGTGTCAGCACTGCATAAATTTGCTTCCATTAATATCATGAGCGAGTCATGCCGGTGTTCGTTAATGTGGCAGCAGTGATTTACTGTATACTGTTGCAACGATTAATACCTAAATCCTGCAACTGCTCGCACACATTAGAATGCAACATATTAGGTAATATATGGAGACCTCATGGCAGCGAAGCGGTCAAAAATAATTTATACACTTACAGATGAAGCGCCAGCACTGGCTGCTTGCTCCTTACTTCCAATTATCAGAAATTTTTCTTCAGCGGCTGACATCGATGTCAAACTTGCCGACATTTCTCTTGGCGGGCGGGTTTTGGCGGCGTTCCCTGATGCGTTAACGAAGCAGCAAAAAATTCAGGATGTGTTGTCTCAACTTGGTGAATTAACGCAGGATCCTGATGCTAATATTATTAAATTACCAAATATCAGTGCCTCAGTGCCTCAGCTAAAAGCATGCATAAACGAATTGCAGGAAAAAGGGTATAACATTCCCGATTACCCTGAAGATGCACACGATGAAGAGCAGTTAGCGATTAAAAAAAGATACGCTAAAGTCATCGGCAGTGCTGTTAACCCGGTATTGCGTGAAGGCAACTCTGATCGTCGAGCTCCCGTTGCTGTAAAACAGTTTGCACGAAAAAACCCGCATAATATGGGCAAGTGGAGCCAGGCCTCTCGTACTCATGTTGCCTACATGCGCAAAGGTGATTTCTATGATAACGAGAAATCAATGACCATGGATAAGGCCTGTGATGTCAGGATGGAGCTGCTCACTAATGATGGTAAGACGGTCGTTTTGAAGGAAAAAACCTCACTGCTCGAAGGTGAGATTATCGATAGCATGTATATGAGCAAAAAGGCGCTCTGTGAGTTTCTTGAAGCTGAGATTGACGATGCTAAAGAAACCGGTGTTATGTTTTCATTTCATGTGAAAGCAACCATGATGAAAGTGTCGCACCCCATTGTATTTGGCCATGCGGTAAAAATTTATTATAAAGATATGTTCACCAAGCACGCAGACCTGTTTGAAAGTTTAGCGGTGAATGCGAATGAGGGGTTAAGCAGCGTATATGAAAAAATACAGCATTTAACGGAAGCAAAGCGTGAGGAAATATTAGCGGACCTGCATGCATGTTATGAATCTCGCCCTGAACTGGCAATGGTGGATTCAGCGAAAGGCATTTCGAATTTTCATACGCCTAGCGATATTATCATTGATGCATCCATGCCAGCTATGATTCGCTCCAGCGGTAAAATGTGGGGCGCTGATGGTAAGTTAAAAGATACCAAAGCAGTCATACCCGAAAGTACCTACGCCAGAATTTATCAGGAAGTCATTAATTTCTGTAAAGCTAATGGTGCGTTTGATCCGGTCGCCATGGGTACCGTGCCTAATGTTGGTTTAATGGCACAAAAAGCCGAAGAATATGGTTCACACGATAAAACCTTCGAGATTCAAACGGATGGCGTGGCTCGCATTGTTAATGATGAAGGCAATGTTTTGTTTGAACAAAATGTGGCACAAGGCGACATCTGGCGAATGTGTCAGGTGAAAGATGCGGCGATTCGAGACTGGGTGAAGCTGGCCGTCAAGCGTGCCAGACTATCGGGCATGCCTGCTGTTTTCTGGCTGGATAAATATCGCCCGCACGAAAATGAATTGATTAAAAAAGTAAAAAGCTATCTGCAGGAACATGATTTATCCGGGCTAAATATTCAGATCATGTCGCAAACGCGTGCCATGCGCTACACCTTGGAGCGCATCCGGCACGGCAAGGACACGATTTCGGTGACCGGCAATATTTTGCGTGATTATTTGACTGATCTGTTTCCTATACTGGAGCTGGGCACAAGTTCAAAAATGCTATCGATTGTGCCATTAATGAAAGGAGGCGGTTTGTTTGAAACGGGTGCTGGCGGTTCAGCGCCAAAAATGCTTGATCAGTTATTGGAAGAAAATCACCTGCGCTGGGACTCTCTGGGTGAATTTTTGGCACTTGGCGCATCGCTGGAAGAAATTGGTGTTAAACAAGATAATGCAAAAGCGGTTATTTTGGCCAAATATTTAGATAAGGCAACAGGTATGTTGCTGGAAAATGGCAAGTCGCCATCTCGTATTACGGGTGAGCTTGATAATCGAGGCAGTCATTTTTATTTAGCAATGTATTGGGCGCAAATGCTTGCTGAGCAAACCGAGGACAAGACGTTACAGGAAAAATTTGCGCCGCTAGCTAAAACACTGGCTGAAAATGAAGATAAAATTTTACATGATCTGATTGCCGGGCAAGGACATGCAGTCGATATAGGTGGTTACTATAAAGCTGATTCCGATAAAATAAAAGCGGTAATGCGACCTTCAAGAATTTTGAATGAAGCACTTGCTACTTTATTATGAAAAAAAACG
>CAZYCY010000400.1:0-2461 GCA_964646145.1 uncultured Thiotrichaceae bacterium | reverse complement strand
AATATTGATAACTTTTCTTCTGCCATAAACTCATTGCAATCTAGCAGGCAACAGTTACACGCCATCCTGGTGGGCTGGGCAAATTACGAACATTTTGACGAATCCAAACACCTGTTGGTCATTCTTGATCGGGAACCTTATAGTGAGGTTCCAGTTATTTTATTATCCAATGACGCAGAGCTTGAGCTGCTTAACTGGATGAGTACCCGTAAAAAAGCCGCATTAGTACCCTGGGAAAATTACCAGGAAGTCGCTTCGTTGTTAGAGTCAATGTTAAACCCGGATACTCAGGAGCCGGTTATTGAGCAGCGAAAAAACGATCACAATGAATCAAAGATTACTGTTCTACTGGTTGATGATTCAAAAAGTAGTCGTGTTTATTATCAGCGAATGCTGCAACGTAATTGCTATGAAGTGGTTACTGCCAGCTCAGTTGATGAGGCTTATTGTATCGCTTGTGATCAAGAAGTAGACATTGCTATTGTTGATTATTTTATGCCAGAACACAATGGCTATGTGTTGTGCCAAAGGCTGCGCGATAATCCGCGCACGGCAGAAATACGAACGGCGGTTTTTACTGGTACTTATCTGGATTCGGTGATCCGCACCTGTTTGCAAGCGGGCGCCATTGAGTGCATGTTTAAAAATGAACCCGAAGAATTGTTTCTTGCACGCCTGTCTGGTATACGGAGATTCATTGAAGTACAGCGTTCGATCGAGAAACAGCGTGAAAGCCTTGCTGCAATTTTAGAATCTGTTGGCGAAGGTGTTTACGGTGTTGATAATTCAGGTCGCATTATTTTCATGAACCCTGCCGCATTAAAAGTATTAGGCTTGCATCATGCCAAATCGTTACTTGGTACGAATGCTTCCGATGTTTTCCATATAAACAAACAGGGTATGGGGCGTGATGCACTAAAAGAGGCTTATTACTCTGGTCAGTCATTGCAAGGCTGGGAAACCGGGTTTCGTCATCAAAGCGGTAAAGAAATCTCAGTTGATTGCACCTTATGCCCGCTCACCGTTGATGGCAAAAAAGAAGGCTCAGTTATTGCTTTTCGTGATATTTCTGAGCGCAAGATGATGGAAGAGAAGCTGCGATGGCAAGCAACACACGATCATCTCACCGGTCTGTATAATCGTCATTATTTTGAAAGCCATCTGGAAAAAGAAATTAATAATGTCAAGCGCACAGGCATTATGAGTGCTGTGATTTATCTTGACCTCGATCGCTTTAAATATGTTAACGACACTGCTGGACACGAAATTGGTGACCAGTTGCTTATGGATATAAGTCAGGAAGTAAACAAAAGTTTGCGCCGGCAGGATATCGTGGCGCGAATCGGCGGTGATGAATTTGCTCTTATTTTAACAAACGTCGATGAAAGTATCGCAATGAGTATTGCAGATGAAATAAGGGTATCACTGTCTAATTTGCGCGTGCAGTACAAAGATAAAAACTACCATGTCAATGCCAGTTTTGGCGTGGCATTAATAGATGACACAGAATTTACCGCAGGAGATGTTATGGTCAATGCTGATATCGCCTGCCATATTGCAAAGCGGTTGGGGAGAAATCAAACGCATCTGTATGAAAGAAGCAGTGATGAACGTGATGCCATGGGCAACGAACTTGGCTGGTCTGCCCGAATAAAAGAGGCATTGGATAAAAACAACTTTGTTCTGCACTATCAACCTATCATGAACATGAAGGATATTGACCTAATGAACTTGCCCGCACAGGACGGCGAATTATGGCAACGACATTTGAATTCATCTGAAGATAATATTTATAGTTATGAAGTGCTGGTGCGGATGATTAATGAGGATGGGGATTTACACTTTCCTGACAGTTTTATACCCACGGCTGAACGCTTTAATTTGATGCAGGAGATTGACATGCGGGTGTTGGAAAACGCCCTGCAGGAAATGGCTGCTAGCGGTGTATTAAGTAAAAAAATACATTTATCAATCAATTTATCAGGTCATACAGTTGACAGTGACAAATCTCTGAAAAAAATAAAGTCGTTGATCGCGCAATATGATATTAACCCGCATCTTTTAACATTTGAAATAACAGAAACCTGTGCGGTCGAAAATATTGAGCAGGCGAATGAGTTTATTAGTGAATTACGACAACTCGGTTGCTGCTTTTCGCTTGATGACTTTGGCACGGGTTATTGCTCATTTTCACAGCTAAAAAACCTGCCAACAGATTATGTAAAGATTGATGGTCAGTTTGTCAGAAGCATGGTGAGAGGCGTAACAGACAGAGCGATTGTCGCCGCAATGAATGATGTTGCTCATTCCCTGGGGCGTTATACCGTTGCAGAATATGTTGAAAGCCCGGAAATTATACGCTTACTGGAAATTTGCGGTATTGATAAAATACAGGGCAATTACATATCAGCACCGTTGACATGCTTGCCAAATAGCAACGTGGTTAAGTTGCAGCAGAAAA
>CAZYCY010000399.1:1280-2467 GCA_964646145.1 uncultured Thiotrichaceae bacterium | reverse complement strand
GTCCTTTTCCAAAATTACGCTGAGTAGTTACCTATTTTATTTCAAAACAACCAGGGGGCTGCCTGCTTTCGTTTTTTTTCGTAGGCTTTTATCTCATCTGAGTGTTGCAAGGTTAAGGCAATATCATCCAGACCATTTAACATGCAGTGTTTACGAAACACATCAATTTTAAACTTCCCGATATTTTCCTCGCCAACACTGACCGTTTGAGCTTCAAGATCAACCGCTAACTGCAAAGCCGAATTTTCTGCTGCACGAAGAAATAGGTTATCAACGATGTCTGCATCCAGCACAATCGGCAACAAACCATTTTTAAAACTATTATTATAAAAAATATCCGCAAAACTCGGCGCAATCACTGCTCGAAAGCCAAAGTCATCCAGTGCCCATACCGCGTGCTCACGAGAGGAACCACAACCAAAATTTTCGCGCGCCAGCAAAATTGTTGCTTTATCATAAGGCGGCTGATTTAAAATGAAATCAGGATTTAGCTTACGTGTGGCATTATCAATTTCTGGACCACCTGCATCCAGGTAACGCCAGTCATCAAATGCATTTGGCCCAAAGCCTGAACGCTTTATTGATTTTAAAAACTGCTTTGGAATGATCGCATCGGTATCCACGTTAGGGCGATCCAGCGGTGCAACAATGCCAACATGCCGACTAAAAACCTGCATTATTCAGCAGCCTCTTTAATGGCTTTTCCAGCGTCCTCGGTAACTTCACCTATTGCAACACCCGCTTCCCTGGAGTCTTTTTTAATGCCTTCCCAGGTGTGACCACAGGCACTTAATACAAGTACCGTCAATACTAAAAATATTTGAATGACAAATTTCACTGCTTTTATCTTCATACTATTATCCTCATGTTGTTTTCACAAAGTGCCCGTTAATTGCAGCGGCAGCTGCCATCGCCGGACTGACCAGATGGGTGCGACCTCCCTGTCCCTGGCGGCCTTCAAAATTACGATTAGAAGTTGACGCACAACGCTCTCCTGGCTCAAGACGATCTGCATTCATTGCCAGACACATGGAACAACCTGGTTCGCGCCATTCAAAACCGGCATTGATAAAGATTTGATCCAGACCTTCTGCTTCTGCCTGTTGTTTTACTAAACCCGAACCCGGCACCACCATGGCAAGTTTTATATTACTCGCTACTTTTTTACCTTGTGCGACCTGTGCGGC
>CAZYCY010000399.1:0-1180 GCA_964646145.1 uncultured Thiotrichaceae bacterium | reverse complement strand
GCCTGATCAACTGCCACCATGCCAGCGCGCGCACCCGCTTCAATCGCCATATTACAGACCGTCATACGACCTTCAATGGACAAGGCACGTATGGCATCACCGCCAAATTCAATGGCATAGCCGGTACCACCTGCGGTGCCAATTTTTCCAATGATGGCTAAAACAATATCTTTTGCAGTGACACCGGCTGGCACCTGTCCATCAACCGATACCAGCATATTTTTGCTTTTGTTCTGCATCAAGCATTGTGTTGCCAGCACATGTTCAACTTCGGAAGTACCAATACCAAAAGCCAGTGCGCCAAACGCACCGTGGGTCGAGGTATGCGAATCACCGCATACCACGGTCATGCCGGGTAATGTTGCACCCTGCTCTGGACCAATCACATGCACGATACCCTGACGAATATCCGACATGTCAAATTCGGTTAAACCAAACTCTTTGCAATTATTATCCAGTGTCTCAACTTGCAGCCTTGCAACTGGGTCGGTAATACCCTGGCTGCGGTCGGTGGTTGGCACGTTGTGATCAGGTACGGCAACAATAGAACTACTGCGCCATGGCTGACGGCCTGCAATGCGCAAACCTTCAAAAGCTTGCGGTGAGGTCACTTCGTGCACCAGATGACGGTCGATATACAATAAAGCGGTACCGCCTGCTTCGCTGCGAACAACGTGCTCGTCCCATAATTTATCGTAAAGGGTTTTTTTGTTACTCAATGTCATTGCTCATCATTTTTAGTGAAATAGCTAATCGCTATTTTTGATGCCATAAGAATACAAGCATTCTACATATAACACAAATTCATAATATTTATATTATTGATTACTTTTTGTTATACTTGAAATATGCAGGTTAGCCAATAAACGGCAGTGGGTAAAACAATGGACATACAAAATATACGTGCATTCTTGATGGTAGCCGAAACCGGTTCATTCTCCCGTGCCGCCGAAAAATTATTCATCACCCAACCGGCGACCAGCAAACGCATAGCCACGCTGGAATTCGCGCTTGACTGCAAACTGTTTGACCGCCTGGGCAAAACCGTGCAACTCACTCAGGCAGGTAAAGCCATTATACCCTGCTATTCACGCATACTGGCTGAAATAGATGAAAGCCGGCGCATCATCAGCAATCTGAGGGCACAAGTTAGCGGGCAACTAAAATTTGGCACCAGCCA
>CAZYCY010000398.1:0-2479 GCA_964646145.1 uncultured Thiotrichaceae bacterium | reverse complement strand
CGTCCTGAAAAATCAATAACCTGCGTCCTTTTCTAAAATTACGCTGAGTAGTTACTTTTTGTTTTTAATTATTCATTATTCACTATAGCCTAGCCCACGTAACGCCAGCTCATCATTCGACCAGCCTTCACGCACTTTTACCCATAGGTTTAAATACACTTTTGTATCAATCATTTTACTGATGTCCTCGCGTGCTTTTGTGCCAATACTTTTTAACCTTGCGCCTTTTTTGCCGATGATAATGGCTTTTTGGCCTGCACTTTCGACAAAAATAGTAGCGTGTATATGCACAATCTTTTCATTGTCGTCATACTTATCTATGTTTACTGTTGAGGTATAAGGCAGTTCCTGACCTAATTCACGGATGAGCTTTTCACGTATAATTTCTGCTGCCAGAAAACGCATGCTTCGGTCTGTTACCTGGTCATGCGGATAAACAGGGTCATTTTCTGGTAATAAAGGTGCAATTTTTTGTTCCAGTAGATCAATATTTATACCATTTAATGCAGAAACGGGGATAATTTCTGTAAATTCATATTTTTCTGATAATTTTTTAAGCAATGGCAATAATTTCTTTTTATTCTCCATGACATCCATTTTATTAATCACCAGCACCACCGGGCAGCTAACCAGCTTCAACTTTTCAACTACGCCCTGGTCTTCCTCTGTCCATTTATTCGCTTGTACCACAAAAAGAATAACATCGACATCATTTAACATCGAGGTAGCAGCACGATTCATGTATTTGTTGATGGCACTACCACGGCGTTGATGAATACCTGGGGTGTCAACATAAATGGTCTGTGTATTATCTGCAGTTTTAACACCGAGAATCTGGTGCCGTGTGGTTTGTGGTTTACGGGAAGTAATGCTTAACTTCATACCAAGAATATGGTTAAGTAAGGTCGACTTGCCCACATTAGGTCGTCCAATAATCGCAGCATATCCACAGCGGTGAATCTGCTTTATGGTTAACTTATCAGCCATTTCTTTTATCTCCAACCTTAGGCTCGTTAACAACACATCCCTGTGCCACGGCTCCGGGAAGGGCGGGCACAGCCGCATTATGGCTGGCGCTGCGATTATTTCCGAAATATTTTTCAACCAGGACAATGGCTTTGTCAGCAGCAAGTTGCTCCCCTTTACGGCGACTCCTGCCTTCAGCGTTAACTTCTATAGACATCTGCTTAATGCTGCATTTAACATGAAACATTTGACGGTGCGCATGCCCTGTAATATGCGTCACCTGATAATCAGGCAAAGCAAAGCGACGTGATTGCAGTAATTCCTGCAGCTGTGTTTTAGCATCTTTCAAACTTTGCAAGTCAGTTGGCGATGCTAACCTATTCGCGTACAGACGGATAATTAGATCACGGGCGTCAGCAAAACCACCATCACAATAAACCGAACCTAAAATACTTTCGACAGCATCTGCCAGAATAGAGGGTCTTTGATGCCCACCACTTTTAAGCTCCCCCGAACCTAACTTAACCACTTCCCCCAGATTTAATTTTTTAGCAATCTCAGCCAGCGACTCCTTATTAACAAGATTGGCGCGTAATCGACTCAAATCACCTTCCTGTACATCAGGATATAATTTGAATAATTCATCGGCAATGACAAAATTTAATATGCCATCACCTAAAAACTCAAGGCGCTCGTTATTTTTAGAGGCATAACTGCGGTGCGTTAATGCTTCGTCAAGCAATGCAATATCGTTGAACGAATATTCCAGCTTTTTTAGTAAAGCATCAACGGCTTTGGGCTGCACCATAATGGCTACTCAAAATTTTGTTTTGAAAAATTCATAATGAGGACTAATACTGAATCGGATGAAAAGAATGCTGGTTGTTAAAGACTGACTACAGCAAGAATGCTGTGCTCAAGCTTTACATGGACGGCTGAAAATTGCTCCTGCATTTTCCGCACTTGCCACTTCCATGCGGGGCGTATATAGCGTATCTTGAATAACTGCTATCCTTCTCATCAGTTTCGTTAATAGTAGCATAAGCTTAACGGGTCTTTATTCTGGCTTCATGTTTGAAACTAACGATAAATTCAAGATTACCTATCAGATTACCGCGTGGCTCATATTCAATAGTAACAATGTTTTCGCCCCGACCTTTTTTAACCTTGATATGCTCTGCTTTAATCGAATAGATACTGTTTATATTTAGACGTTTAATGACCAAACCCTCTAACCCTTTAGTGGATGCTTCTCTAGCTTTAACATCGTCAGGTAAACCAGCCATAATTTTTTTAACCGTTGCATCTGCTATATAAACGGGTATCACGTTCATCGCAATCACCACCTGAAACAATATAAACACGAGAACCACAATCGTGCTGATCATGGTTAAACCCTTTTGCTTGTGAATACTCATGGATGTATTTATGGTTTTATTCATTGTGAATGTGACCGCTTGGCTCGTTACAGGTTTTCCCATTTTATAAATATCATTGTGCTTGCTACTAAGGA
>CAZYCY010000397.1:0-2489 GCA_964646145.1 uncultured Thiotrichaceae bacterium | reverse complement strand
AGTAACCCCGCCCACTCTGATTTTGTATAAGCTTTAATCGTCAATGCATGAACTGCACCACTTTGAATGTGCTCATTCATCAGTGCATAGACCATCTTCTGCTCAGCCACCATAGTTTTGCCTTCAAACTCATCAGACACCACAATTGCAGTATACTTGCTACCATCTGCGGTTACCGTTGCTTCACAAGCCTTCATACCAGCTTCAATAATACGTTTTATTTCACTTGTTTCCATTTCATCCTCAAGATACTAAAAAAATACAATGGTACATCCTCAGCGTACTTATGACACCCCACCAAAGATGGGTAAATAGATAGATGTTTAATAAAATCATTTTATCATGCCGCCCTGGTTTTGAAAAAAATGTGCTGGCAAAATCATGACGAAGGCTAATTTACTGGTATATTCAGACAAACGACTCTTCAGCATTTGCATCACTGATAGGCAGTAGTGAATAGTAAAATTTTGTCATTACAGGCTTAACGTGTCAGTATTCTGTATTAGTTTTTTTATCTTTAACTATTCACCGTCTTTATGAACAACACTATCTACTGGTACGACTACGAAACCTTCGGCATCGACCCGCGTTATGACCGCTTGGCACAATTTGCCGGTATCCGCACCGATGAAGACTTAAACATCATTAGCGACCCGCTAACACTTTATTGCAAACCCGCTGATGATTGCCTGCCCGATCCTCACGCCTGTTTAATTACCGGTATCACACCACAAAAAGCCCTGACCGATGGTATTAATGAGGTCGAATTCATCACCACCATCCATAAAGAATTTTCCACGCCAAATACCTGTGTTGCCGGTTATAACAACATCCGTTTCGATGATGAATTTACCCGTAACGCCCTGTACCGGAATTTTTTTAATGCCTATGCACATGAGTGGCAACATGGCAATTCTCGCTGGGACATTATCGACACCGTGCGCTTAACACGTGCTTTACGCCCCGATGGTATTAACTGGCCCGAACAGGATGGTCACCCCAGCATTCGTCTGGAATTACTCACCAAAGCCAACAACATCAAACACGAAGCTGCACATGATGCCATGTCCGACGTTTATGCCACCATTGCTGTGGCCAAACTGATTAAACAAAAACAACCACGACTGTATGACTACATATACAGTATGCGTAAAAAAGGCGAGGTGGTTAAGCACATTAACCTGCGCACCCGCGAAGCTATTCTTCATGTTTCATCGCGCTACTCAGCAACTCGTGGCGCAATTGCCATGGTGATGCCGATTTGCCAGCATCCAGCCAATAAAAATGGCTTTATTATGTATGACCTGAATGTTCACCCTGAGCAGTTTTTTGCCGCCGATGTAGATGAAATGGCAGCCAGATTATACACACCCGCTGCCGAACTACCTGAAAGTGTGCAGCGTATTCCGCTAAAACAGATACACGTTAACAAGTGTCCCGTTATTGTGCCAATGAAAACCATGGACGAACACGCAGCTAAACGCCTTGGTATCGATATTGAAACCTGCCTGTCTCATCGTGAACTCATTTTGCAACAGATCGATGAATTCGCACAAAAGACCGCTGCCATTTTTCAGCAAAGTGATTTTCCCGAAGTGAGCGACCCGGATGGCCAGTTATACTCTGGTGGCTTTTTCAGCCGGGATGACAGTCAGCGCATCGACCGCATACGAAACGCCCCGGTCGACCAACTCGCCAGTCTACACTTCACTTTTGATGACGCACGTTTAAAAGAAATGTTATTTCGTTTCCGCGCCAGAAATTATCTGCAAACACTTAACGATAAAGAACATCAGCAATGGAACAGCTATCGACAAGACAAATTTTCTAATCCCGCTTCCTCAAATCGTACTATGAATCAATTTCTTGCCGAAATCGAAATAATTCAACAGTTAGAACACACCGTTGGCAGTCAATTAGTGCTGCTTGAAGACCTGTATGAATACGCAAAATCAATAAAAATCTAATAAGAAAAAATTATAATGAAAGAAAACAACTAGTTAGTAAGTCATCAAGTGACAAATGTAAATTAGAGATTGATAATATAAGCAATTTGTAATATAGTATCCGCGCTGGTCACAAAGACCGTAGCGCATGAACTTATTTTTTAATATTGCTGTAAAACAAATTTCGAGGATTTTAAAATGAAAATATTATTAACGCTTGCTGCCGCAACCATCCTGGCAACATCTACCGCTGTTTCTGCTGACTGGGACATGCCCTTCTTCGGTGACAATAACAACTCTAACTGGAATAACAATAGTAACTGGAACAACAGTAATAACTGGGACAATCGCCACAACTGGAACAACAACCACGCAGGTAGCGGCACAGGCGACTTCGATGGTGATGGCGAATTTGACGGCTCCTTCTCTTTCAATATGAGCGCTAAAGCACGTGGTCAAGGTCGCGGCGACGGCAACTTCGATGGTCACAACAACTGGGATAATCGTTGGGATAATCGTTGGGATAATCGTTGGGACAATCGT
>CAZYCY010000396.1:0-2493 GCA_964646145.1 uncultured Thiotrichaceae bacterium | reverse complement strand
TAATTAGTTGTGATCAATAAAATCACTCTGCGTTAAAGGCGAGGCATGTATGGACGTAATGATAAGTTTTAAAAAACGGGTCAATGAGACAGCTATTAGTTTACGTTCTACAGGGTTGTTAATGACATTTAGTCTTATTTTTGTTAGCACTGGCATCCAGGCTTTGCCAGCCACTGTAATTGAAAGAGGGTTAGAAGGCAGGAGTGATATTATCCTTTTTTCTGACTTTAACTCCAGCACCTGGTACCAAGATTGGGGGCTTGGAGCACAGCCTTTTCCTCTAAAAAACGAAATTATTAGCACTGACCCAACACGACAATTTCAGGCATTTGATGGTTCCGCGCTTAGAATTCAGGTGACGCAAGGTACACATTATGGAACCAGTTTTAGATACAATTTTCAAAACCAAACAGGAAGCGAACCAGAAGAGATTTATTTGAGATATTACTTGCGATTTGGTGATGACTGGAATCCTCTGTGGGGCGGTAAATTGCCAGGTATCGCTGGCACCTATGGACGTGCAGGTTGGGGTGGAAGGCGACCAAATGGTTTTAACGGCTGGTCTGCAAGAGGTAATTTCTGGTCTCAACGAGACGGCGTAACACCAATAGGCTCTTATGTTTACAATGTTGATCAGGGTGGAACCTGGGGTAATGAACTAGTATGGGATAATAGAAATCAAGCTGCACATTTAGAAAATAACAGGTGGTATGCTGTCGAACAATACGTGAAGATGAACACACCAGGACAGAACGATGGCATCGTTCGCGGCTGGATTGATGGGGAACTCGTTTTTGAAAGAACAGATTTACGCTTTCGTGATACATTTAACCTAAAGATTCATGAAATTTGGATGAATGTCTACTATGGAGGCGGCACACCTGCAAGCAGTGATCATCATATGTACATTGATAACCTGGTGATAGCGCACAATTACATTGGACCCATTGAAACCCTCCCCTTTGCTGACACCATTAAACCGACTGTGCCAACCAGGCTTGAAGCAAATATTTTTTCCAGCACTCAACTCAATCTTTCCTGGCAGGCTTCTCATGATAATATTGGTGTAACAGGGTATAGAATCTACAGAAATAACACCCTTATCAGTACAACCACCAATCTATTTTTTAGCGATACAGGGCTTACTCCAGGTGTAGCTCACACTTATACGGTTACCGCTTTTGATGCAGCAGGGAATCAATCAGCCTGGTCAGCGCCAGCGGCTACACAATCAATTTCTATCATTCGAGAAAATTGCACAGGATTTGTGAATTGCTACACTTCTTTGTTTGCATGGGAAGCGGCAGAAAATAAAGACCTTACTGCGGTCAATCAAATCGCTATCGCCAGAATTGAAGGAAGCTGGGTTAACCCTGATGCCAGCGCTTTCACCATAGATGGCTGGACAACATCAGTTAACAACTATATAAAAATTTACACGAGTTCTGAGTCTCGGCATAGCGGCGTTTGGGATGACGCTAAATACAGGCTGGTTGTTACCGATTATAATAGTAATGCAGCCATCAGGATACAAGACAAATTTGTTAGCATTGTTGGGCTACAGGTGGAAACTGCTGGTGCTATTAATGATGTGACCGGTATTGCAAGTTCAAGACATAGTAATTTTCCTACTGTTAGCCATAACATTATCAGAAACACCAATACCGGAACAGGTGTAGACGGAGTTCACTTGTTTCTGTCAGCACCTTTTCATGTCTACAATAATATTGTGTATGATTTTAATACCACGGGCTCATCAGGGTTTAATTTAGGCGCCTCTGGTAATCAGGGAAACAATAAACTCTTTAGCAATACAGCTTATAATAATAGCATCGGAATAAACATTGGTACGTCCAATACATATAGGTCAGTAGAGTTAAGAAATAACCTTAGCTTGGGTAACGCTACTGATTTTGCTGGGCGTGTTGATTTCATTTTTGGTTTTCAAAACATGAATGCTTCAACAGATCAAAGTGCTAGTACATTACGCAAGAGTAGAGGCAGTTTAACTGGACTAACGCCTGAAGCTAACTTCATCAATCCCGCTGCCAGAAATTTACGTTTAAGAGCGGGTGCCCCGGCAATAGATGCGGCAGCAAATTTATCAGCCGAGCGCGCTCTTTCATTTGCTACGGACATAGAGGGACAAATCCGGTCAGCAGTTTGGGATATGGGGGCGGATGAATATGGTAGCGTCATTTCACCGCCAAAACCACCAACAAATATTAATATTATTCTACGATAGTTGTTGATATTGATGGTGGGCGACGAGAATAAAAATTGTTTTTTGGTAATCGAGCATCTGGCTTTAAAAATTAAACCTGAAGATACAGGATACTCGCTTTGAATAAAAATTTGTAAATTTGGGGGGTATAATGCTAAAACTAAATAATATGAATATGTTTATTAGCCGAATAGCTGGTTTGTTGATTTTATTGCTTATAATGCCTAATGTTTCTGCGGGCACTATCTTTAAAGATGGTTTTGAGTCAG
>CAZYCY010000395.1:0-2500 GCA_964646145.1 uncultured Thiotrichaceae bacterium | reverse complement strand
CTAAAGGCATAATCAAGACCTACATCCTTACCTGGATAATACGCTGAGTAGTTACGATGTTTTAACAATAACCAAATCAGGCTTTGAACGTGTTTGATTGATAGTGAAAAGTTTGTCAAAGTTGGCTATTTTTAAAATCTGATTCACCTGTTCGCGCGGTTGTTCGATAATAACCTTTCCACCATTTTGTTTGGCGTATTCACGTAATAGTAATAATATGCCAAGGGCAGAACTGTCAATGTAAGAAGTATTATTTAAGTTGACATAGTAAGTAATGCATTTATGTCTTTTTTCATTATTATAAGAATCACGAAATTCTTTAGTGATTTTATAATCAAAACGACCACTAACGCTAAGGTGCATTGTCTTGTCGTTATTTGAGAGTGTTTGTTTGACCTGCATGGTTCTAATTCTTACTCACTAAAATGTAAAGAATAACCTATAATTATATCGGTCGCTAATTATAAAACATTAGAAAATTTGTAGCTACTCAGCGTATTATCTCATTAAAGATGCAGCTTGTTGATTTTTCAGGCATCTGTAACATGGATGTTGCAGTAGAGCGCCAAGAAGGTAAACATGGGGACGTATTTACAGCAGCCTGAAAAATCAACAAGCTGCGTCGTTTGCTCAAATTACGCTGAGTAGTTACGAAAATTTTTGCATAAATACAGCAAGATGCGTTGACTACAGGTAAACATGAATATAAATATCAGCATCCAGTCAGGTCGTCCTTCCAGTAAAATTAACATTAGCGCTGAGGCGCAGCAAGATGTATATCAGGCTTATTTAGCAACCATGCGCCAGCGATTTAAAACAGAGATTAATCGACTTACTGGCGGTGATATGCAGCTAATGTTACAGCGGCAATTATCTGCGCAAGTTGCTGATGAGGGTGATGCACAGAACATTAGTTTTTTGATGGCTTATGTTTATGCATGGAACTGGTTGCAGAAAAATGTACACAGTGATTTTCAAGCTGAAGTTTTAAGCACTTTTGCTAAAGGCGCGCAGGCTTTTTTGATGGAAATAATGCTGTGCAGCAATAGCACGGCTGAATTTATTCGTTGTTACATAATGCATTGGCAGCAACATCAGGGGCAGGCACCGTTGCAGAAACAGCAGTTATTGCAGTTACTTGAAGAAAAAGGAAGTTCTTTTGCTGTTGTACAATACGTTGAAACACTGTGGAGTGCTTTGCATCTTTTTGAAAAAAGCTATGCGGTTGCTTATAAAGACCTGGCAAAGCAGGAAAAGCTTCGTTATTCCGATATGCTGGGTGCAGAAGACAAAGAGCGCCTGGCATTGGTTGATACGTTGCCTGATTCCGGGGTGCTGAAATCATTTAGTAAACTGGGCATTATTCCAGCCATGGGCTGTCCACAAACCTGTCGGCACTGCATGTTTATTTTTCGCCCCTTAATGAAAAATGCCGATAACCCAGAGCTACTCTATGAGATCATTAATGAAATGACCACGTCAGTATTATTTACTGGCGGTGATTTAACAAAGCACCTGCAACATTTTTATGATGCCATAGTGAAAATGAAAAAGGTGACAACCTTTGCCATTTTATTAAACGGTGATTTTGCAGATAGCCGTGAAATTACACAACAGATTTTGGGAAAAATGGCAGCTGCAATTCGCCGCCGCCCAGTGACCTGGGCAAAAGCTAAAGTGATGTTACAGATTAGCTTTGATGAATTTCACCAGGAAGTGGTGGTTGGTCGTGACGGGAATTTAAGTGAGCGTATCCCGGTTACCAAAATAGCTAATATTGTAGAGGCTGCACCTAAATTTAAGGATGAAATTCAATTGTGTTTATTGCACAAGCAAGGCTATTTGAATTTTTCTATGGACCTGTTTCGCAAGGGTGTGTTTGCTCGTCTGGTCAATGAGCTGGGTCGCCGAGGGCATCAGCTACAAATTATATCAACAGCACCATCGTCACGCTTGAAACGTAATCCACTACACCCGGGTAAACCTTCAGCGTTGGTTAAAGATGCCACTTTTGTGTTATCGAAATACCCCGACGTGCCTTTGCTGCTGACCAGCACCACTATTGATGCTTACGGTCGTGCCAATACGATGGCGCTGCATGAAGCCGTAAACGAAAGAGACTTATTAAAACAAATGTTGGCAGGGAAGGGCGTGGCTGGTGAAACTTTCGACAAGGATCTAATGCTCTGGTTTAATGGCTGGGCGACTTTATTTTCAGCCGTACATATGTGTTTGGGTAATGTTTTTGAAGACGGCATAGAGCTCATTCGCAAGCGTCAACATAAAGACCCGTTAAGCAATGCATTACATTGTTTTGATTTGCGCTTGCTGAATTATTATCGTCAGCTTTGTGATGACCTTGATGAGATCATTGAAAAATCGACGAGCCCACATCATTTGTTTCATACCATTACTGAAGACGCCGCTATGCGTTTGCACATGACGCGATGTTTGATTAAGGCGGATATAACAAGTGGCTAAATTTATACCACTCGCCCTT
>CAZYCY010000394.1:0-2502 GCA_964646145.1 uncultured Thiotrichaceae bacterium | reverse complement strand
GGTGTTGATGTTGCCTTATTAGATGAGCAGAGCGCACCGGGCGGTCAGATTTACCATGCCATGGAATCAATTCCACCCGAGCGTGCGAAACTGCTAGGCGAGGAATACCGGCGTGGCAGCAAACTGGTCTCAGCTCTGAGGCATTCCAGCGTTGATTATTTTCCAAACACACAGGTCTGGTCGTTAAATTACCAGCGTGAAATCGGTTTATTATCGGGCAAATCAACTGACATAATCACCGCAGATCAGGTACTTCTGGCAAGTGGTGCCATGGAGCGACCTTTGCCTTTTCCCGGCTGGACGCTACCCGGTGTGATGACTGCGGGTGCCGGGCAGATTCTGTTTAAGGCGCACGGTATTGTGCCTGCCGATGGTGTTGTATTGGCCGGTTCCGGACCCTTGCTGATATTGCTTGCCTGGCAGTATTTACACGCCGGAGTAAAGATAAAAGCGATGCTTGATCTGACCCCGATGCGCAATCATCTTCGCGCCTTACCTTATCTGCCGCGCGCATTACTGGCGAGACATTACCTGAGCAAAGGAATGTTATACAAAAAAGATCTAAAACAGGCAGGTATTAGCATGCTACATAATGTCAGCCAATTACAGGCCATCGGTGAGCAACAGCTAGAGTCAGTCAGCTTTTTGCACAAAGGTCAGCAACAGACTATTAACACTGACCTGTTGTTGACGCATTTCGGGGTTACGCCTCGTATTCACCTGTCTCAGGCCGCTGGCTGTTTGCATCATTGGGACAAGCATCAGCAGTGTTGGCGGCCGCAACTGGATGCGTGGGGCAACAGCAGCGTCAACGGCATATTGATTGCGGGTGATGGTGCTGGCATCGGTGGTGCTCGCACTGCTGAACATGCCGGTCGGCTAGCGGCCTTGCAGGTCATGTGCGCGCTCGGTCAAATACGGTCATCTGAACGTGATGTAAAAGCCTGTGATGATAAAAAATGGATGCATGAAGAGCGGCATATCCGTCCCTTTCTGGATGCCTTTTTTTTCATACCCGGTAAGTTGCTCAACGTGCCTGATGACAATACCATGGTTTGTCGCTGTGAAGAAGTCACCGCCGGTGAGATACGCCAGGCGGTTGCCGATGGCTTTGGCGACAGTAATCAGGTCAAGTTCTTAACACGCTGTGGTATGGGACCTTGCCAGGGTCGGCAATGTGCTGAGGCAGTGGCATTTATTGTTGCTGCCGCCAGCGGCAAAAGCTTGCCTGAATGCGGACTTTATCGGGGGCGACCGCCAGTAACGCCATTAACGCTGGGACAGCTCGCCAGCCTGTATCCCGAGGAACAGGAATGAAAACGGAGGTGCTGATTATTGGTGGCGGTTTGATGGGTTTTTCAACCGCACTGCAACTGGCAAAACGCGGCACACACTGTATCGTTCTGGATAAAGACAGTGCCGGTCGTCATGCCTCCGGTGTTAATGCCGGTGGCCTGCGTCAGCTTAATCGACATCCTGCTGAAATCCCCTTGTCTGTTGCTGCCGCTGAGATCTGGCACAACATAAATTCACTGCTCGATAACGACTGTGATGCCCGCTTCCCAGGGCAGATTCGAGTGGCAGAAAACAGTAAAGACATGCAGGCACTAGAGGCACGCGCCGCGATGGTTCGTGATCTAGGTTTTAAACACGAAGAAATCATTAGCCGCAAGGAATTATACAAACTGGCTCCCGCACTGGCACCTCACTGTGAAGGCGCGCTAATTTGTCGTAATGATGGTTATGCACGACCGTTTCATGCGCACAATGCTTTTCGTCGCAAAGCGTGTTCGCTGGGTGTGCAATACTACGCTACGACACGCGTCGATGCGATTGATCACGATAGCAGGGGGTGGCATTTGAATACGCCAAAGGGTGAATTTAGCGCCCCGGTTCTGGTTAATTGCGCAGGTGCCTGGGCCGGGCATATTGCTGCCGCATTAGGCGAACCGGTGCCACTTAAACCCGGCGCGCCCATGCTGCTTATCACAGAACGCCTGCCCCGCTTTATTGAACCTGTTATTGGCTCTGCCAGTCGTAAGCTCTCATTTAAACAAATGCAAAATGGCACACTTTTAATTGGCGGTGCGCACATGGCAGAGCTGGATTTTGAGCAGCAAACAACCAATATGAAGTGGCGCAAACTTGCCGTCAGTGCACGTACCGTTCTGGCGTTATTTCCACAACTTAAAAATGTCCGTATTGTGCGTAGCTGGGCGGGTATTGAAGCTTTTATGCCGGATAACCTGCCGGTTATCTGTAGTAGCAGCACCTTGCCAAATGCCTATCATGCCTTTGGTTTTTCTGCACATGGCTTTCAGTTATCACCTATTGTGGGCAAGATTATTTCCCAATTGATCCTTGATGGGCAGACAATATTTCCTATTAAGCCTTTTAATGTCACGCGTTTCCAGGGATACTCTGATTAAGTTAAATGCAGAGGCATGTTAAGTTAATTAAATTCAGACGGAAAAAAATGTATCAAGAGCAAATGCAAAACCG
>CAZYCY010000393.1:0-2502 GCA_964646145.1 uncultured Thiotrichaceae bacterium | reverse complement strand
TGAAGCATGACAACGCGATCAAATAAAAACCATTCGTTGGCAATTGTTTCAAGTAGCTGGAGAAGTAGTAACAGGCGCGCACTATTTAAAATTACATGCCTCTGCATTTAAAATTATAAATCAGTGAAACTTACTAAGGACAAGGCTATTTATTGACATCTCACTCAAACTAAACTACTGTTCGCGACACAGTTTCAGGTGTCATCTGGATCGACAGGTTTTAGAGTTGCTCTATAGTATTTCGATAAGTCATCCAGAGGATTAAACGGGAAGTCGGTGCGTGCTGTTCATTCATGAGAGTGAATAACGGGCTAATCCGACACTGCCCCCGCAACGGTAAGCGAGAAAACCAAATCAATAAGCCACTGTGTTTTGCTACGGCAATAAATCATGGGAAGGCGATTTGACCGGCGACAATGCCACTCGTAAGTCCGGAGACCGGCCTGAAGCTATTAGTCGCATCGCGGAGGGCAATGTTCTGGCTGGCGCTTTGCCTAGTAACACCTGAATCCGTATCTTCAGGTAACACTCATATGATTTCTGCTGCCAATCAGTTTTTCCTCCTCATGCCTTTACCTTACTGATTTGCGTACGGGCGAGTACGCATGAGGAGCACAAAATGAAAAACCGCAGTTTACTTGCAGCTACATTGCTGCTATCTATTCAATCTACTTTTGCTTCTGAGTTTGATCCGCTTGAAATAGTGGTTACTGCTTCACGTACCGCAGAAACAGCCCAAGATACATTAGCAACTGTCACGGTAATAACCAGGCAAGAAATACAAAAGCAGCAGGCAAACTCTATTCAGGATGTGTTAAAAGGCTTAGCCGGCATTAGCATTGCTAATAGTGGCGGTGCAGGCAAAGCAACGTCCATATTCCTCCGTGGCACTGAGTCTGATCACCTGTTGGTACTTATTGATGGTGTTAAAGTGGGTTCTGCAACACTGGGGACAACTGCTTTCGAGCATATTCCGATTGAGCAGATAGAACGCATCGAAATAGTGCGTGGCCCATTGTCCAGCTTGTATGGTTCTGAGGCAATTGGGGGCGTATTGCAAATCTTTACACGCAAAGGCGGTGGTGAAACCAGACCCTTTCTGAGTGTGGGTGTCGGCAGTTTCAATACCTACAATGCATCGGTTGGTGTATCGGGTGGCGGTGAGCGAGCCTGGTACAGCGTGAGTGCCAGTGGCACCAGTAGCAAAGGTTTTGACGCTTGTCGTGGCAAGCCATTTCCGGACGGTGCAGGTTGCTTTACTGTTGAACCAGATGATGATGGTTATAGTAATTACTCAGGCTCTTTACGTGCTGGTTATCAATTTGATAGCGGACTGGAACTTGATGTTCATGCTTTGCATACGGTGGCTGATACCGAATTTGATAGTGATTTTCAGAATGAGTCCGATACCGTACAACAGATTTTTGGGGGTTCTGCTAAATTCAAGCCTGTTGAGACCTGGCAGGTAAGCCTGGCTGCAGGACGTAGTAAGGATGAATCTGATAACTTCAAAGATGGTGTTTTTTCCAGCAGTTTTGACAACAAACGTGATTCCGTATCATTGTTAAACGTTTTTTCCATTAGAGACCAGAACCTGTTTACAATAGGCTTGGACTATCAGCAAGATAAGGTAGCCAGCACCACAGACTATGCAGTTAACTCGCGTGACAATAAGGGGATATTTACGCAGTATATAGGTAGTTTCGATAGACAAAGCCTGCAATTGTCATTGCGCCAGGATGATAATGAGCAGTTTGGTGAGCACAATACAGGCAATGCTGCCTGGGGTTATACCACATCAAAAGGGTTGCACTTTAAAGCTTCATATGGCACTGCTTTTAAAGCGCCAACTTTTAACGAGCTTTACTTCCCGGGTTTTGGCAATGCTGCACTGCGTCCCGAAGAGTCAAAAAGCATGGAATTTTCACTAAGCGGTAATGCTAACTGGGGCGGCTGGTCGACCAATATATTTGAAACAAAAATTGATAATTTAATTGCCTTTGATAGTAGTACGTTTGCACCCGCCAATATTGGTCAGGCACGAATTCGCGGTGCTGAAGCAGTACTCAATACACAGTTAAAAACTTTGGATCTGACCACAAACATCACATTGCTTGACCCTGAAAACCGCTCAATTGGTGCGAACAGTGGCAATGTGTTGCCACGTCGTGCGAAGCAGACCTTGCGCTTTGATGCGGCTTATCAAATGGGCAGGCATACTTTTGGCGCAACTCTGATAGCCCAGGATAAACGTTATGATGATCTTGCAAATAGCCGGCAACTAAGCGGATATGCTACGCTGGATTTACGTGTAGAACATGTGCTTACACAAAACTGGCTAGTGCAGGCACGCATCGAAAATGTGCTGGATAAAGAGTATGAAACTGCTGCATTTTTTAATCAGCCTGAGCGAAGTTATTATATAACACTGCGCTATCAACCTTAAAATTGGCAATGGCAATTAAAGCCCATGGCGTGAAATATTTTTCAGCAACTTTTTGA
>CAZYCY010000392.1:0-2510 GCA_964646145.1 uncultured Thiotrichaceae bacterium | reverse complement strand
CTAAGCAAATAAACCACCCCGCCACAAGCGGACGAGCTATGCCAAAGGAAAAGATCCTTTTTTTTCGCCGCAAGCGGTGGAAAATAGAACCCCACGAGATTAAAAATGCTCTTTACGCAAAGTTCTCGTATTGTTTTATTACATAAATTCAGCTAGCATTACGCCATGATATGCCATTTTGTCAGACCAAAAGAATACTCATGACACACTCTCACAACATTGCAATTAACCTGCAAAGCGTTATTGATGCATCTGATAACAGCTTTGTAGTCATCGATAAAGATTACAAAATCATTGCTGCCAACAGCGCATACTGCCACACCTATGGCACTAACAGTAAAGACATCATTGGTCGAAAATGTCACAAAATATCCCATGATTCTGATGTTCCCTGCCATTTAAATGGTGAAGATTGCCCACACAAAAAGGTTTTTGAAACCGAAGAGCCGTATCAGGTATTACACATTCACTATGATGCCAACAAAGAAGAAGAGCATATTCGCATCAAAGCCTCTCCTATATATGGTACGGATGGAGAGTTGTTTCTTGGTGAAGCGGTATTTCCCATCGTTAAAGCGGCTGATCTAGGCTGCGACAAACAACGCATGCTAGGCAAATCACCTTCATTTTTAGCCTGCATTGAAGAAATGTCAGGTTCGGCATCATCAGACATCCCTATTTTGCTCAGTGGTGAAAGCGGCGTGGGTAAAGAGTTGGCTGCAAAATTTATCCATAACCAATCCAAGCGTTGTACAAAACCGTTTATATCGATAGATTGTGCATCAATTTCTGAAGGCATTTTTGAAAGTGAGTTATTTGGTCATGAACGCGGAGCATTTACCGGCTGCATCGGTCATCGCCATGGTTTAATCGAAACTGCTGAAGGTGGCACATTATTTCTTGATGAAATCGGAGGATTGCCGCTAGCATTACAAGGACGTTTATTGCGCGCACTGGATACCGGCAACTATCGACGCCTGGGTGGGCGTGAAGATCTTCATGCTGATGTTCGTTTTATCTGCGCTACCCACTACAACTTACGCAAGATGGTAGCGCAAGGCACTTTCAGAGCTGATCTGTATTACCGAATTGCTGGTATCTCAATCACCATTCCACCGCTGCGTGAGCGCCGTAGTGATATTAAGCCATTAGTTAAAGCCATGCTAAAAAAAGGAAAAACATACAATGGCTGTACCGGGCGCATTTCTGAAGAAGCCATGATACTACTCCAAAGTCATGATTTCCCTGGTAATATACGAGAGCTCAACAACATTATCCAAAAAGCGATATCAACCTCCGCATGCGGTCTTATAACGCCTGATTTAATACAGCTAAATAACTTTTCCAATGTGGGTATTAATCCATTAGCTAATGGTCACATAAACTCCCACAACACTAAAGCCACTTCACCCAGCACTAATCAATCATTAACTGATGTTGAAGCGATGCATATTGAGTCGTTACTGCACCAACATAATGGTCATCGCGCAAGAGTTGCGGAAGAATTACGTATTAGCGAGCGCACACTTTACAGAAAACTTACACAATACAACCTACGAAGTGTTGGTAAATACCGCTAAAAAATCACCAAAAAATATAGCAATGTATGCAAATACTCTAATAAACACATAAATTGAAACTTTTTTATTGAAACTTTTAAGTCGCAATCAAGTCACAAAAAAAAGTGAATCAGGGCATGACTAAATCTATAACAAACTTTCAAATAATGCTAAAATATTCTCATTCATAACTATTTAAATTAGATAAAGGTAACAACATGCAATCAGATAACAACATGCAATCAATAATCACCGCTCGCTCAGAATCGCAGATACTGGCGAACAATAAAGTTTTAAAGAGTACTTACGTTCTGCTATCGGCAACGCTGTTTTTCAGCGTTGTTATGGCAGTTGTGTCTATGGCAATCCAACCGCCCCGTATGATTGGGCTGTTCACCATGATAGGCGCGCTGGGTTTGATCTTTTTCGCACTGCCTCGAACCGCTAATTCATCAAAAGGTTTATGGGTTGTCTTCGGTATAACCGGCCTGCTTGGATTTGGCATCGGTCCCATGCTGAGCGCTTACCTGCAAGTGGCAGGTGGCGGTCAGATTGTCGCTACTGCCTTTGGCGGTACCGGTCTTATCTTTCTTGGTTTATCAGGATACGCACTAACCAGCAAAAAAGATTTCAGCTTTATGGCTGGTTTTCTTATGGTTGGTCTGGTTGTTGCCATCGTCGCCATGCTTGCTAACATCTTCCTGCAAATGCCTGCGCTATCACTGGCGATATCATCTGCAGTTATTCTTATCATGAGTGGGTTTATTCTGCATGATACCAGCGCAATTATTCGCGGTGAACAGACTAACTACATACTTGCCACTGTTGGCATGTACCTCAGCATTTTTAATATATTTATTCACTTGCTTAGCCTGTTAGGTATTTTGAATAATGAGTAGTATGTTTACGAATCAAAGGATGGAGTAGAAATGATGGTAACTTCTCAATAAG
>CAZYCY010000391.1:0-2515 GCA_964646145.1 uncultured Thiotrichaceae bacterium | reverse complement strand
AAAAAAAAACATACCATTGAAGTCGTGGTTGACCGCTTTAAAGTGCGGGAAGACATCAAAACCCGACTGGCAGAATCCTTTGAAACCGCTTTATTACTGGCAAATGATGTTGCCACCATCACCTGGATGGATACCGACGCAGCTCAAGACGAGCTGATTTTCTCTGCCAAATTTTCCTGTCCGCAATGCGGCTATAACTTGCAAGAGCTGGAACCCCGCTTGTTTTCATTCAACAATCCGGCCGGTGCCTGTAGCGAATGCGAGGGGCTGGGGCATAGCAGTTTCTTTGACCCCGACCGAGTAGTCAGTTCTCATTTAAGCCTTGCAGGTGGTGCAGTCCGTGGCTGGGATCGTCGTAATGCCTATTATTTCAGCATTATTCAATCTTTAGCCAAACATTTTGATTTTGATGTTGAGCTCCCATTTAAAAAATTAAGTCAAAACATTCAACAAATAATTTTATATGGCAGCGCAAAGGAAAAAATTGTTTTTAACTATCCGGGACATGCTGGTCGCCGTGGCAAGCAACGCAGCCATGCTTTTGAAGGTGTATTACACACCATGGGGCGACGTTACCGCGAAACCGAATCGAATCTGGTACGTGAAGAGCTGGCAAAATTTCTTTCTGACCAACCCTGCCCTGAGTGTCATGGCACACGGCTGAATGAAGCGGCACGACATGTTTTTATACAGGACAAAACACTGGCTGAAATAACTGCAATGCCGATTCAACACGCCTTTGAATTTTTTGACTCGCTACAGTTAAGCGGTTATCAAGGTGAAATCGCAGAAAAGATTAATCGCGAAATTTCTTCTCGATTAAACTTCCTGGTAAATGTAGGGCTGGATTATCTCACTCTGGATCGCGGTTCGGACACGCTATCGGGTGGTGAAGCACAACGCATTCGCCTCGCCAGTCAAATTGGTGCTGGGCTGGTTGGGGTGATGTATATTCTGGACGAACCCTCTATCGGTTTACACCAGCGTGATAACGAGCGTTTAATCAAGACGCTTAATCACCTACGCGACATAGGCAATACCGTGATTGTGGTGGAGCATGATGAAGATGCCATTTTATGTGCCGACCACGTCATTGATATCGGCCCAGGAGCTGGCGTGCATGGCGGTGAAATCATCGCTGCAGGCACACCGCAGCAAATTATGGACAACAACCAATCACTTACCGGGCAATATCTTGCAGGCATCAGAAAAATTGAGATCCCGGAAAATCGTACACAAGCAAGTGGCGACGTCTTTCACATTAAAGGTGCCAGTGGTAATAATTTACAAAATGTTGACATCGATATTCCGGTCGGTCTATTCACCTGCGTCACCGGTGTTTCCGGCTCTGGCAAATCAACGCTAATCAACGATACACTGTATCCGATACTTGCCCGCGCCATAAACAAGAACAACTCAATGACAGCAGCACCGCATCTGTCTTTTGCCGGTATCGAACACTTCGATAAAGTCGTTGACATAGACCAGTCACCTATCGGTCGCACACCACGCTCTAACCCGGCGACCTATACCGGACTGTTTACCCCGATACGTGAGCTGTTTTCTGCGACACAGGAATCCCGTTCTCGCGGTTACAAACCCGGGCGATTTAGTTTTAATGTGAAAGGCGGCCGCTGTGAAGCCTGTCAGGGCGATGGCGTGATTAAGGTCGAGATGCATTTTTTACCTGATGTTTATGTAAACTGCGATGTATGTAAAACCCAACGTTACAATCGCGAAACCCTGGAAATAAAGTACAAAGGTAAAAACATACATCAGGTACTGGCGATGACCATTGAAGTAGCACTGATTTTCTTCGGTGCCATTCCGGTGCTGAAACGAAAACTGCAAACCTTAATGGACGTTGGCTTAGGCTACCTAACCCTGGGGCAACGCGCCACTACCCTCTCCGGCGGTGAAGCACAGCGTATTAAACTAGCCAAAGAACTGTCTAAACGCGACACCGGTAAAACCGCCTACATTCTTGATGAACCGACCACCGGTCTGCATTTTCATGACGTGCAACAATTACTCGACGTATTAATTCGTTTACGCGACCATGGTAATACCGTTATCGTTATCGAGCACAACCTCGATATTATAAAGATGGCTGACTGGATTATTGATTTGGGCCCAGAGGGGGGCTATAAAGGCGGGCAGGTTATTGCAACCGGCACACCGGAGGAAGTGGCACAGATACCTGGCTCGTTTACCGGTAAATATATCAAGCGTGTATTAGGGCTTGTAAATAAACACTGACTAGCAATTTCTCTCTGACCAGGCAGACCTAATTCGTCTTTTGAAAGAGTTCAAAAGTGGGCGGGGACACCACCTAATGACTTCTATTATGTTGTACAATTATCCATCCAATAAAAGTTGTTAGCTTACACGATGCTGTATTAAAAACTTACCTGATTAGCCATAAGTATCCGCCAGGTTATATAAAATAAAGACAGAGGTCACTGTAATGCTATATATTATGCGTCATTCCTGCATGTTTTTAGCAGGAATCTAG
>CAZYCY010000390.1:0-2518 GCA_964646145.1 uncultured Thiotrichaceae bacterium | reverse complement strand
ATGAAAATGAATAGAAATATAAATTTACATGATTTGACCTTAAAAGAAGGTGAAACCTTGCTGGAGTTTCCCTGCGAATTTCCGGTTAAAGCTATGGGTTTAAGCTGTGATGATCTCGAAATGGCAGTGCTGGAAATCATCAACCGTCATGTTGATGATTTAGCTGAAAATGCGCTGAAGATAAAGCCCAGTAAAACCGGAAAGTACATGGCGATTACAATCACCATTACCGCCTACAGCAAAGTACAGCTTGATGCCATTTATACAGATCTTAGCGCCTGCGAGTATGTCACCATCGCTTTGTAATCCAGCTTTGTTTCATTGCTCTGAAAATGCTTACTACTCAGCCCATAACATGCCGTCATCTTGGTGAAGTTGATTATCTTAAAAGCTGGCAAAACATGCAGACGTTTACCAACACCCGTAATCAGCAAACCACCGATGAGCTTTGGTTTTTACAGCACCCGCCAGTTTACACCCTGGGTAAAAATGGCAAGCCGGAACACGTATTAAGCCCGGAAGATATCCCGGTGATCAATTCAGATCGTGGCGGTCAGGTAACCTATCATGGTCCCGGTCAAGTTGTGGTGTACACACTGCTTGATCTAAAGCGATTGAAAATAGGCGTTCGTGAGCTGGTCACCATGCTTGAGCAAAGCATTATAACTTTGCTCAGTGATTACCAGATTACCGCCAGTGCAAAGCAAGAAGCGCCGGGTGTTTATGTAAATGATGCTAAAATAGCAGCTCTTGGTCTTCGTGTGCGTAAGGGTTGCAGTTTTCATGGTCTGGCATTAAATGTGGATATGAACCTCGAACCTTTCAGTAGAATTAATCCCTGTGGTTATCAGGGGCTGGAAGTGGCACAACTAAAAAACTTTATTAAAGACGTAAACATTTCAGAGGTAGTAGTTGATTTACAGCAACGGCTTTTGAAAAACCTGTGTGCTGAATAATTAACATGAATGTAACTACTCAGCGTATTATTCAGGTAAGGGCGCAGGTTATTGATTTTTTAGGCATCTGCAACATGGATGTTGCAGTAGAGCGTACATGGACGTATTTACAGCGTCCTGAAAAATCAATAACCTGCGTTCTTTTCTAAAATTACGCTGAGTAGTTATACATGAATAATCAATTAACAAGCTCGAACAAACAAATCCACAAAGTTATTATCGGTGAAAAACTCAAAGGTGCTGAAAAGGTTGCACGTATTCCAATAAAGGTGCAACAGCCGACACAACGATTACACAAGCCAAATTGGATACGGGTAAAATTACCGGTTAATGCAAGCTCGTATGCAAACGTAAAAAAACTTAAAACTATATTGCGCAGGCAAAAATTACACACCGTGTGCGAAGAAGCTGCTTGTCCTAATCTGGGAGAATGTTTTGCCAAAGGCACGGCTACCTTTATGATAATGGGTGATATCTGCACCCGCCGTTGTCCGTTTTGCGATGTTGGTCATGGCAGGCCCAATCCGCTGGATAAAAAAGAACCAAAACACCTTGCTGAAACCATAAAAGCCATGCATCTGTCTTACGTGGTTATTACCTCGGTAGATCGGGATGATTTACGCGATGGCGGAGCCGCGCATTTTGTTGAATGCATACAGCAAACGCGAGCCTTAAATCCGCAAATAGAAATTGAAATATTGGTTCCTGATTTTCGCGGGCGCATGGATGTAGCGTTAGAGGTAATGCGCAAATCACCGCCGGATGTGTTTAATCATAATCTTGAAACCATTTCGCGTCTGTACAAAAAATGTCGCCCCGGGTCGGATTACCAGTGGTCACTAAATTTACTAAAACAGTTTAAGCAAAGCCATCCAATCGTCAAAACAAAATCAGGCTTAATGCTGGGTCTGGGCGAAAATCTGGATGAAGTGATAGATGAAATGAAAGACATGCGAATTCACCAGGTTGATATGTTGACTCTGGGGCAGTATTTACAACCAAGCAAACACCATTTACCTGTCGAGCGTTACGTTAGTCCGCAAGAGTTTGATATGCTGTATCAGGTTGCTATGGATATGGGGTTTAAACATGTCGCCAGTGGACCGATGGTGCGTTCGTCGTATCATGCCGATTTACAGGCGCATGGTGAGTTTTCTAAAAAGATTTTTAAGTGAGGAAATGATGGGTTTTATATTCAAGCCAATACGCTGGATTTTAAGTCAAATAATTATTTTTATAGACTGGATAACGCGGCCAACGCCCGTGCAGCGCTCGGCTGATGCGCAAGCACAGGTGGATAAGCAAACGGACAACATGGCGCTATACCATTTTAAAATGTGTCCATTTTGCGTAAAAACGCGCCGACAAATTCACCGTCTGGCATTAAATATAGAAAATCGTGATGCCCGTAATGATCCGCAATGGAACAAAGAACTGGTCAGCGAAGGTGGAAAATACCAGGTGCCCTGTTTAAAAATTATAGCAGAGGATGGCGCGGTAAAATGGATGTACGAATCAACAGAAATAAATCAATTTCTCAGTGAGCAATTTTCAGTGAGCAA
>CAZYCY010000389.1:0-2525 GCA_964646145.1 uncultured Thiotrichaceae bacterium | reverse complement strand
CTATTTTTGGATGTCAATGAGCCACCTGTGTTCCAGCTATTGTAAGCAAGCAGTTAAAGTCAAACACTTTAACCTTACGTTGCGTCACTTCCAATATACCACTGTCCTGAAACCGTCTGAGCGTACGGCTAACAGTTTCAATCGCCAGCCCTAAATAATTAGCGATATCGTGCCGTGTCATAGTTAATTTAATGGCATCGGAGTGATTACCCTGTTTTCCAGTACGCTTAAACATATCAACTAAAAAACTAGCCATGCGACCATCAGCATCTTTGCTTGCCAACACCAACATTTGATTATGGTCACGCAAAATATTCTCTGAAATCATATTAAGAAACCCCTGCCCTAGTACACGACCAGATAAATCAGATAAGGGTAACTTGCATATTGTCGTACTCTCTAACGCGATGACTGAGGAAACATGACAATGATTGCCCATTGCATCCAGCCCAAACACATCACCGGGCAGGTGAAAATCTAACACCTGCTCTTCACCATCTTCCATCAGCATATAAGATTTAACCGATCCTTCACTAACAACACATATTGAATTTGTATCATCTCCACCACGAAAAACATGATCTCCTCTTGACAAAACCTTTCTATTTTTTACTAGTTGATAGGAGTAATCATGCGCTATAGTCAGTTGCTCAATTAAACAACCACCCTTTAAGCCGCAGGTGTAACATGATAAAACTTCTAACGAAGGTCGGGCATAACCTACCCCACCGGTTACCGGAATGGCGCTCTTATCGACCGCTGTTTTGTGTAACTGTATAGCCATAAATCCTCCCCAGGTTTTAGTGACCTACAGCATGACCGCAAAATCACAAACAGACTATCAGGGATTCCCTGATACCCATATAGGGATATTTTCACTAACACTAAAGGACTATTCAACATAGCTCTGATAACATAGCCCTGTGACAACACTACAAAAATATTTACGACATATCATTGCTATGGTTAGCGCTACGTTGCTGGTGGCAACGATATCTATCACCACTTTATATTTTGGGCTAGCCAAACTCATTGATAATAATTTAATTAAACAGGTCAACCTCGATGCAATTAATGCACCACTTATCCATATTGTCGGTATAACAATAATCATCACCTTGCTGGTGATGATTATTGCCAGTAGTATCTATTTCCGCTTCACCGCCTCATTAACGAAAAAAATTGAACAACAGACTGAAATTTTTCACACCTTGGTAAAAACGGCAAATGAAGCTATTTTCCTAATTGATACTGACGGTATTATCCAGTTCACCAACCCGGCTGTAGAAGCACTGTTTGGTTATACCTCAAAAGACCTGCTAGGCAAAAGCATTAATCTGCTGATGCCCTCAGCTCATCGAAAAAGACATAACCGCTATATTAAAAGCTATCTGAAAACCGGCACCAAAAAAGTTATTGGTACAGGACGGCAAATATTAGGTCAGCGCAAGGACGGAAGCCAGTTTCCTATGTACATCTCGGTAGGAGAAATCCAGTTAAAACACTGCCATCTGTTTGCCGGTCTGATTATGGATCTTAGTAGCCAGCAAAAACTGCAACGTGAACTGCTGGCGATTCCGTCTCGTGAACAACAACGCATTGGTGAAGAACTGCATGATGGTCTTGGTCAACAGCTTACCGGCTTGAGCATGCTAGCTCAAAGCCTGTTAAATAAAGCAAGCAAACCTGAACATGAGCTGGCCAGCCAGCTGGCCAGTGGATTACATGAAGCCCTGGCTCAGCTACGTGCGCTATCGCGTGGACTGATGCCAGTTCAGATCCATGTAAAGGAATTCGTGATAGCCTTACAGACAATAACAAAAAATATTGAACAACAAAGCCATATTCCGATAACACTGCAGGTTAATGACACTGTCCTGCCATTCGATGATGCTACTGCCACCCATCTCTACCGTATCGTGCAGGAATCTCTGAATAATGTGATTAAACATGCTAACGCCAGCAAAATCGTGGTCTCACTAAAAACAGAACAAGATCATGGCATATTGAAAATTGTAGATAATGGTATTGGCATACCGCAAAATCTTGAGGACTCATCGGGTCTGGGTTTGAATATTATGAAACATCGCTGCGGTCTGTTTAACGGTGAAATAACCATTAACCCCGAAGGCAATCACGGTACAAAAATAAGTTGCCGATTCCCTGTCCATCGTAAGGCAAGGCATTGATGTCCAGCATTCTGATCGTCGATGACCACCCACTGGTTCGTGCCGGGTTTGCCCAGCTGATTGCTGATGCGCCCGACCTTAACGTCTGCGGCGAAGCGGGCGATATGTCTTCAGCATTGCAACTACTGAACTCTGTCTCACCTGATCTGGCTATTATCGACCTGTCATTGGCGGGAGGCAGTGGGCTGGATCTAATCGAACATATCAAGGCGCGTAACAGCGAAATGTTGATGCTGGTCGCCTCCATGCATGATGAATCGCTTTATGCAGAGCGTGTTCTCGCTGCAGGTGCACGGGGTTACATCAACAAGCAGGAGGCACAGGAAAAAATCATTC
>CAZYCY010000388.1:0-2531 GCA_964646145.1 uncultured Thiotrichaceae bacterium | reverse complement strand
AGAGGTGCCCCAAAATAATTAGGGAAGTTACGTCAGCATTCCTGCTAACTGAGACCGGTATTGTTGCGCCATTTCCGGGTTGTTGGGTGCGATGGTGTTTATGATGCTGACAATCATCTCTTTTGCGGCACCATCTTTAAATTCTGCATTGTTTTGCTGAATATAAAACAGATGATCGAGCGCCTGCTGGGTGTGGTGCTGTGCGATTTCACATATGGCGCTATCAAAGCGAGCATTGTAATCGTGTGGATTAGTAAGCAGCGCTTCCTTTAATGCCTGCAAACCTGCGGTTTTACCTGCTTCGTTTATTACCCACAATTGCCCGGTTAGACCAAGCCCGGTTTCACCGTTTTTATTGGTATCGGGCAATTGGTTAAACAATCCATTAGCCCGCTCTATTTCGCCCACGTCGATAAGTATCTGAACCATGTCCATGGCTATTTTTGTATTTGATGGTTCTTGTTGTGCCGCCTGTGTTAACAGCGTGATGGCTTGCGCTGTTTCTCCGAGCATATGGTGTTGGCGTGCCTGCATTCTTGTTTCTTCAATTTTATTAATAATTTCAAAGGTTTTTAGCAAGGCTCTGGCTTCTTCTTCGGCTAATTTCCCCTCTTCTGAGGTCACAGAGTGACCATCGACAAAGATTTTCAACGTGGGTATATTGTTGATGTTGTAGCGCTCTTTCAGCTGATCATTTTCTTCAATATCAACTTTTGCAAAGATAAATTCCTCAGCAAATTCTGTTGCCAGTGCAGCTAACATATCGGACATTTGTATGCAGTGTTCGGACCAGACGCTGATAAAAGCAACAAATACCGGTACTTTATTGGAATTACCAATGACGTATTCATCAAAGCTACGGTCACTGACTTCAAAAATAAGGGCTTTTTTACGCATAAATTCGCATCAACTCTATTACCGAAACTTGCTAACAGTTATACTTTATACTCTTCGTACTCAGGAGTGTCCGTTTTAGAGTGCGTAGGTTTTTGCGAAGAGCAAGGCACGATTATTATTAACCCGACCGCCAAATAGGTTGTGTTAATAAGTCCCTAATTACAAAAACGAAAGAATCTCTTTTTCGATCTGATCTTTTTCAATAATAGCTGTCTGCGTTATTTCTTTTTCAAACAACTCTTTAATCATGGCAGGAATTTCAATGCCAACTTCTTTGGCAATAGAATTCAACGCATCCAGATCATGCATATCAACCTCACCGGTTAAAGCGTTCGCTATTACTGGCGAAAACTTGGTCCATTCTGCTGTCGAATAAATGATGGTTTTGAGCTGCTTATTACGGGAAGTGTCACGACAAGTTTCATAGGTTTTAAAACAGGTTGCGGTATGTGGGTCCATTAAATAACCTTTAGTAAAAGTATTTTTAATGTATTTTTTACCTTCATCATCTTCACAGAAGTCGGCTGCAAAGAGTGACTGAATTTGCAGCAGTTCAGTTGTCGTTAACTGGTAATGCTTATCTTCATCTAATTGAAACATTAACTCCTTGCAACGCTGTGTACCGAATAAATCAAATAATAGTCGTTCGATATTCGATGACTTTAAAATATCCATTGCCGGCGAAGTGGTTGTGATGACTTCCAAATTTCTTAAATCATAAACTCCCGTGTTGATCAGTTGCGTTAAAATATTGTTTTTATTTGACGCAATGAGAATCTTTTCTACCGGCAGCCCCATCTTCTTCGCGTAATAAGCACCTAAGGCATTACCAAAGTTCCCGCTTGGCACATTCAGGTAAACTTTTTCTCCCATTTCAATGGCGTTTTGGCGTACCAGTTCAAGGTAGGAATGAATATGATAAACCGTTTGAAAAATAATTCGACCAAAGTTAACTGAATTGGCAGCAGATAAGTGAATTTTTTTTTCTTTTAAAGTTGCCTTAAATTCTTTTGACGCCAATAAATGTTTAAGTGCATTCTGGGTGTCATCAAAACTGCCCTTAACACCTATGACTTTCAGGTTAGCAGCCTCTTCCGTGACCATTTGTAAGCGTTGCACATCGGAGGTGCCACCATCAGGGTACATGCAGGCAACGCGCACATTTTTTTTGTTTTTAAAGGTTTCCAGAGCAGCAGGACCAGTATCACCAGAAGTTGCCGTCAGGATCAAATAATTTTCTTTTCGATTTTGCGCGATGCTTGATAATACAACGCCAAAGGGTTGTAATGCCATATCTTTAAAAGCGCGCGTCGGACCATGCCATAATTCACTGACGTAAAGATCATCAAACACCTTTACCACCGGAACGGGGTTATCGGGATCATCAAAGGCATCATACAAAGAGAGCGCTTCATTGATGATTTCTGCGTCAACATCAATTTTAAATGCGTCCAGTACGGCATGGGCTAAAGTCTGATAGTTGGAGCCCAGGTGTTGATTGAGGAAGACTTGACCCAGTTCAGGTAAAAATTCTGGTGAATAAATTCCACCAAAAGATGAAATCGGTGCCAGAATTGCTTCAGAAAAACTGACCTTTTTTGCGTGCTGACCGTCATTGCCGCGGGTTTCAATAA
>CAZYCY010000387.1:0-2541 GCA_964646145.1 uncultured Thiotrichaceae bacterium | reverse complement strand
GATAAGCCGTGAGCGCGATGATTTTGGAAGTTTATTCAGCTTTCCGTAAGGCTGGAGTGCCAGAAGAAGATGCACGCCAGGCGGCAGAAGCACTCCCTGTTGAACGTCTGGCTACAAAGTCTGATGTTACCGGAATTAAACAAGATCTGGCAATTATAAAGCAGATGTTAGGCATAGTTATTGCCGCACAGGTGTTCACATTGATTAAATCTATAGGGCTATTATGATAAAAAAAGTGGGTTTTACAGTTTGCGCACTGTTTATTGCGAGCAGTGTTATTGCGGCAGATGTTGCTGCAGCGAAGCTTACCGACCAGCAGCGTATCATGCGGCTTGAGCGTTTACTCGACTCAGATATTCTACGTGAGCAGAAGTTAGCCATGCAGTCATTACGCGAAGAAGTTTCTGCATTGCGAGAGCAGACCGAGCAGCAGGCGTTCGCGCTTGAAAGCATGAAGCAACGGCAACGCAACTTATACCTGGATATGGATCGACGCATAAGCCATGTTGAAGCAGGTGGGCGCAATAATGTCAGAGTTGCTGCACCCGTTCCACCACCAAGTATTGCCACACCTGGTGGCGCAGCAATCCCCGCTGCCGATAAAGATGGTCAGCAAGCTTACTCTAAAGCCTTTGCATTGTTAAAAGAAGGTCGCTATCAGCAATCTATTGAGGCGTTTGAAAGTTTTAAGGTTAGTTTTCCGGGCAGTAAGTATGCAGACAATGCACAGTATTGGTTAGCGGAAGCCTATTATGTTTCACGTGAATATAAAAAAGCATTAACCGCATTTCAACAGCTTATAGCGCTGTATCCAGAGAGTTCAAAAATTCCCGGTGCGCGTTTGAAAATCGGTTATATCTATTTTGAATTACAAAACTGGTCTGCCGCTCGTAACGCACTGCAACGGGTCATTACTTTATATCCTGATACAACTGTAGCTAAAAAAGCCAATGAGCGCATACAGCGAATTGGGCGTGAAGGGCATTAGTCGCCGTCATTTTGTCCCAGGTGTCTGAATCTCAACTGAAGCCGCAAACTCGAACACTACCCGGGACGCTACAAGCGCGCCTGAAAATCACCGAGATATTTCACTCGCTACAGGGCGAAGCACGTAATGTCGGCTTGCCAACAGTTTTTATCCGTTTGACGGGCTGCCCTTTGCGTTGCGATTATTGTGATACAGCATATGCTTTTACTGGCGGAGAATGGATGGGTGTTGATCGTATTCTTAACCAGGTCAAACAATATAATACCCGGCATATAACGGTGACTGGCGGTGAGCCGTTGGCGCAAAAAAGCTGTCTAGCACTGCTCAATCAATTATGTGACCTGGATTATGATGTGTCTTTAGAAACCAGTGGTGCTGTGTTCGTCGATCAGGTTGATAAACGCGTGGTTAAAGTCATTGATGTTAAGACGCCAGCGTCAAAAGAAGAAGGTAAAAACAAGTTTGAAAACTTTGCATTTTTAAATGCCCAGGATCAGGTTAAATTTGTTATATGTGATGAAAGTGATTATCGCTGGAGCAGACAACTTGTTGAAAAATATAAACTTGAAAGCAAGTGTGAGATCCTGTTTTCGCCGAGCCATGACCAGCTAGACGCTTTAATACTCGCTAACTGGATACTAGAAGATAAATTGAATGTGCGCTTTCAAATACAATTGCATAAGTATCTTTGGGGCGACAAACCCGGTGTTTGAGTATAAATAACCACCTATGTAGCGTAATGCGTAATTCTCCATTCTCAATGAGTTATGTCTAAACAAAAGAAACCATCGAAAGCCATTGTGTTGTTATCTGGCGGCTTGGACTCTGCTACCGTGCTGGCTATTGCCAGTCAGGAATTTGCATGTCATGCGATAAGTTTTAATTATGCTCAGCGAAGCCTGTCCGAGATTAGTGCAGCGTCCCGGTTGGCAGAATTAAGCCGTGCAAGCCATCAAATTATTCATATAGATGATGGCGTGATGGTAGGTTCGGCATTAACTGATGACACTATTTCTGTTCCGGTAGAAGCAACGGCAGGCATCCCAATAACCTATGTTCCTGCGAGGAATACGCTGTTTTTATCCCATGCCCTGGCAGTAGCAGAGGTTTGTTCTTCGCAGGATATATTCATTGGTATTAACGCGGTTGATTATTCTGGTTATCCAGATTGTCGTCCAGAATTTATTCGTGCTTATGAGAACATGGCAAACCTGGCTACAAAAGCGGGTGTTGAAGGCAAGTTATTAACTATTCATACCCCGCTAATAAATAAAAGCAAAGCAGAAATTATCGCAATGGGTTTGAAACTGGGCGTTAACTATTCCCATACAGTGTCCTGTTACCAGGCTAATGCTGAGGGCGAGGCTTGTGGACGATGTGATTCATGCCAGTTGCGCCGAAAGGGGTTTGAGGAAGCGGGAGTCCCAGATCCGACATGCTACTTTTAAACTTTAGGGCACCTCAATTTATTCTGGAGGTGAAGATTGAAATTCAAAATAGGTCAGATTAAGGCGCCCGCCGATATTATCAACATGGGCACGTGAGTGGGCTAT
>CAZYCY010000386.1:0-2543 GCA_964646145.1 uncultured Thiotrichaceae bacterium | reverse complement strand
TGCCTGAAAAATCAATAACCTGCATCCTTACCCGGGTAATACGCTGAGTAGTTACTAATATTTTTTACCATGAAGGACATAAAGTGCATGAAGGAAAAATATAGATTTCAACGCAAACACAGCAAACAGCAATATTAGTAACATGAACAATTTATGTATGGCAGATAAATCTGACCGCCTAAAGGCGGTGGTTTTAACCTTACGAATGGAAAATAAAAAGACCCCTCTTTCACGAATATGGTTAGTTATCGTTGCGCTGAACCTGACTATAATTATTTTCTAAGTCCGTAAACAACAAATAATAATCCTGTGATGCCGGCAACCCATGACAGTAATGGTGCGCCAAAAACTGGTTCGGAGCCAGCAACAGAATAAATAATTGAAGCTGCAATGATTAGACTGCCACCAGTGATAACAATCAGACTGCGCTGATGGCTTTGACCAAGTTGTTCACCAATTTTTTTCATTTCATTTATCTGCTTTAAATGATGCTCACCATCGGCATGTGCTTTTAGGCTTTTATACAGCAGAAAAGGCATATCCGGCATTTTCTCAATCAAATACGGCAGGTCATCTTTAAAATTGCGCAATGCAGCACGGGCACCAATCTGTTCCTCCATCCAATGTTCTAAAAATGGCTTGGCTGTTTTCCATAAATCAAGATCCGGGCATAACTGACGACCTAAGCCTTCAATGTTCAATAAGGTTTTCTGCAGTAAAACCAGCTGCGGCTGCACTTCCATATTAAAGCGTCTGGCAGTTTGAAACAAACGTAATAACAACTGACCAAATGAAATTTCTTTTAATGGTCTTTCAAATATGGGCTCACACACACTGCGAATGGCGGATTCAAATTCATCTACCCTTGTCTCTGCTGGCACCCAGCCGGACTCAACATGCAACTTTGCCACTTTGTAATAATCACGCTGAAAAAATGCCAGGAAATTTTCTGCAAGGTAGCGCTTATCTGTCTGGCTCAATGTACCCATAATACCAAAATCAACAGCAATGTATTTTGGTTGCCTGGGATTTTTTGTATCAACAAAAAGATTACCGGGATGCATGTCTGCATGAAAAAAATTATGACTAAACACCTGAGTAAAAAATATCTCCACTCCCATCGCCGCCAGGCGTTCCATGTCTGTACCTTGTTGCTGCAGGGTCTTGATGTCACGAATTGGCGTGCCGTATATTCTTTCCATTACCAGAGCATTCTTTCGTACAAAATCCCAGTGAATTTCCGGCACATACAAGTCATCTGAGTCTTCAAAATTTCTGCGCAACTGGCTGGCATTAGCTGCTTCACGCATGAGATCTAGTTCATCAATAATGGTTTTTTCATATTCAGCAACAACCTCAACCGGACGCAAACGTCGAAGTTGAGAAGAGTACCTGGCTGCCAGTTCGGCAATGATGTATAACAGCGAAATATCACGTTTAATAACCGGCAATATATCCGGACGTAGCACTTTTACCACAACATCTTCGCCGGTTTTTAGCACAGCTGCATGCACCTGAGCGACTGAGGCAGAAGCCAGCGGCTTCTTATCAAAGCTTTTAAACAATTCTTCTACGGATTTACCGAAAGATTTTTCGATTATGCTCTGTGCCATATTGCCAGGAAATGGCGGCACATCATCCTGCAAGCGTTGTAATTCATCGGCAATATCGTCTGCCAGCAAATCACGCCTGGTTGATAACATTTGCCCAAATTTAATAAACACCGGACCCAGATCTTCCAGTGCTTCGCGCATACGCACGGCACGCGGTTTGCGCTTACGGCGAAACCAGTTCCAGGGAAAAGCATAGATAATAAAACGAAATGGACGAAACAGATGGGTAGTAAAAACAATATCATCCAGACCGTGTGACATTAACACCCAGTTAATGCGCAGCATTCGTATAAATTGACCTGGGGTTAATAGCCTCATGTTTGTTTATCTTTCGTTATTTGACTTAGGACTCAGGATCAAATAACTTACGAAACTTAACTTGCCTTTTTGCTCCAGCTTGAATGATCTCAAATCGTTGCGTAGCGCAACTATGCGCCTTTTGAGATCATCCAATCTGAAACAAAAATTCGGCGTTAAGTTCCGCATCTTATTTAATCCTGAGTCCTTAGAGTGGTGTCTTTAATAGATTTATTCTTGCCTGCAATCGATCAACATCATCTCTTAGCTGATCCACTGCATCATTAAATAGTGTAATCTCAACCCCGGTTACCACATCGCGGCTTTCTTCCTGCAAATATTCACTAACACTTAGTGACACTGATTCAATCGTGTCTTTACTCCACTGCCCGATACTTTTACCTGTCTGCTGAAGCTCGTAGGCGAGTCCATCACCCACCAGTTTAGACAGGGGTTCTGTCCAGTCGATATCCATTTGTGAAATGACATTTTTAAACTGGTGACCCAGACCTGTATCACCACTAATTTCAACTTCGCCCTGCAGTAACATACTGGCGACATCGCCATCTAGCCCCATTTTAAATAATGACAGTGGACTGCCTCGCAAAATGGCATCTACTGTTCCGTCATATG
>CAZYCY010000385.1:0-2545 GCA_964646145.1 uncultured Thiotrichaceae bacterium | reverse complement strand
AAGACGGGCGGGTTTTATATCTCACCGAAGAAAAGGCCGAAAAACAATACTGGAACATTCCCATCGCCAATACCACCTGCATCCTGCTCGGCACAGGCACATCCATTACTCAGGCAGCGGTGAGAATGTTGGCATCCGCCGGTGTACTCATTGGCTTTAGCGGTGGTGGCAGCACGCCACTCATTGCTGCTACAGAAGTCGAATGGTTAACACCACAAAGTGAATATCGTCCGACAGAATATGTACAGGGCTGGATGAAATTCTGGTTTGATGACGAAAAAAGATTACAGGTAGCCAAACAGTTTCAGCAGCAACGCATTACCTATCTACAAAATGTCTGGGGTAAAGATCGTGACCTGCAAGCCGAAGGTTTCAACACCAGCGACAGCAACATACAACAGGCACTGAATAATTTTATCGCAAAAATAGAACACTGCCATGATGTAACCAACCTGCTTGTTATCGAAGCCCAGCTCACTAAAAGCCTGTATAAAATAGCCGCCAGCCACACCAAACAAAAAGATTTCGTACGCCAGCATGACAGCATCGATGATGCCAACGCTTTCCTAAATCATGGTAACTATCTGGCGTATGGACTGGCAGCAACCACACTCTGGGTATTAGGCATACCCCATGGCTTTGCCGTAATGCACGGCAAAACCCGACGCGGCGCATTAGTGTTCGACGTTGCCGATTTGATTAAAGACACGCTGATATTGCCCTGGGCATTTATCTGCGCTAAGGAAGGCGCAACAGAACAGGAATTTCGCCAGCAGTGTTTACAAAATTTCACCCAGCATAAAGCGCTGGATTTTATGTTTGATACAGTCAAACAGGCGAGCCAGCAAAAATGAGTGACAGTCAGTTACACCCAGTTTTCAATACTCAGGTTTTCAACACGGCTAAATTCTTTAGTATTGTTAGTGATGACAGTCAAATTCAGCGTCAACGCATGTGCAGCAATCCACAGATCATTGCCACCAATAATGTTGCCCTGCTTTTCCAACATACTACGAATGTTTCCATATGTTTTAGCCACCTCTATCGACAGAAGCTGTACCGGCAAGCGTTCGCCCAAGCGGCAGACATTATAAACCGCAGCTTCTGTCTCACGGCTTTTCAATGCGCCATTATAAAGTTCGCCAAAGGTAATAACCGACATCACAACCTCACCCCATTGCAAGCGAAGAAAACGCTCCGCTATCGCGGGAGGTCGCCGATTTTTCAAATAAATACAGGTATCGGTGTCCATCATAAAGCGTGCATTCATTTATCGAAATCCCTCTCCTGTGGCGGTGTGTCATCACGACCATCCTCCATAAAATCATCAGGAAGTGAGGCAAATAAATCCATTACATCAGATAAATTATCCGATTTTTTGCGCAAAATTATTTCCTCGCCTCGTTGGAAAATCTCCAGCTCTTCGACATCAAACTGGAACTCTTTAGGAATTCGAACCGCCTGTGAATTACCACTTTTAAATACTCGTGTAGTAATCATATCGCACCTCCTGTATATATCTAATGTATATACGGTAGCACCCCGCATACCTAAATGCAAATCAATAGAGCTGAAGTCACAAAAAGAAGGCTGGATGATGGGAAAAACTAATGCGGAGATACCATGCACACGCTTAGAGACAATGCCAATTTATGCAAACGCCGATCTCGCGTCCAAAGAAAAGTTTTCTTGGTCAATAGAACGGATGCCAAAAGGTGTAAATCAACAAAACCAATGCTCTTACCCATCAAGCTGTGCGTTTCCAGGCAATACAAAGCTTCATCATCTGTTGCCTGAGTTGCTTGCGGCAGATCTTTAAATAAACCTAAAATTTGATCTCGATTATGCAAATGACCACAAGCCAGTTCACCACGGATCATCGGATGCATCAGCACTTGATTCTGTTCCAGCAAGGCTACCAAATGCATATCTTTTTTTCGCAAATGATCGACCCAAACCGAGCTATCAACCAGTATTCTGGACACTATTTAGTCAAACCCGATTGCCTGCGCGATACCTGCTCAATATTCGGTTCAGAACCACCCAATAAAGCCAATCGCAAAGCACTTTCGCGCTCAATTAACGCTTTTAAACCCTCGCGCAATAAAGCCGTTTTCTCACTGACACCCGTCAGCTCAACCGCTTTAGCATATAAATCATCATCAATATTTAGTGTAGTACGCATAAACAGCCTCCAGAGTCATCAAATACACCATCATTGTATGCCAGTTTTGATGCCTTGTCGCCAATACACAGAAAACAGGTCAGCATTATGATGGTCACCTTCGTTTCCCAATGCGAAAAAAAAGCCCTCAATAAAACAAGACGAGTGCTGGATGCCTTTGCCAATCGTATCGGTAATCGAACATGGCAAACGGTTATTACCAATGAAGGTTTGCAGGCAGTTAAAAAGTTATTGCGGAAAACCGCTACTAAGAATACTGCGGTTAGTTGTCATTGGATACGCAGTCGGAGCAGGAGTGAGTTTTTGTGGGTGGTTGGGAGTAAAGATGAGTTTAATAGTGAGGGTGTTGTTCCGGTGAAT
>CAZYCY010000384.1:0-2577 GCA_964646145.1 uncultured Thiotrichaceae bacterium | reverse complement strand
TCTAAAGTAAATCCAAATTGTTTACCCACTTGAAATTCATAAGAGCCAAAAAAAGCAACTCACAACCGGTATGGAGTGATGATGAAAATGGCTTATGCACGCCATGCGCGCGATAGGACGAGCAGGCAAAGCAGACCAAAGACAGTGCTGGTTTTTTGACTTTTTTAGCCCAAAATCCTGTCAAGTACTTTTTTCACTTTTTGTTATTATTCTCTGATTGCCACGGGTTATTGGGAAGTTACTAAGCAGCACCTTACCGTTACATCCTTTGCTTCGTTTACGATGCATCCATATGGCTTAATTTTAAAGCAACCCCGAAAATGGCAAATATGACACACAACCGCCTTTGGTAACAGCACTGCCTGAAGGCACCTCAACCAGACCATCTGCCCAACTCGCTGAACTTAACACACCTGAACCCTGATGAGGATACAGTTGTGCGACCGTTTGAGCATCACGTTCAAACAATTTCACCCGCAAATATTCCTGACGTTTGACCACTGCCCAGTCAAAATCAGCAATAACAGTAACTCTCTGCATTTTACATGCGGCATCGTTCTGTTCAGCACCCTGCATTTTAAGAATTAAAGCACGAGCGAACAATAAGAAGGTAACAAAAACCGATACCGGATTGCCCGGCAAGCCCAAAAATAATGCATTTCCAACTTTACCGAAAGCCACTGGCTTACCCGGTTTCATAGCAATGCGCCACATAGAAAGCTCACCCAGTTTTTCCAGCGCAATGCGTACATAATCTTCCTCACCAACAGAAACCCCGCCACTGGTGATAACAAGATCGGCACTTGTCGCAGCCCGCTGTAACACATCAAGCGTTGCCTCAAGAGTATCAGGCACAATACCTAAATCAATAATTTCACAATCCATAACTTGCAACAAGCCGGTTAAGGTGTAGCGATTAGAGTTGTAAATTTGTCCGGCAGCTAAGGCTTGTCCCGGCGCAATAATTTCATCACCAGTAAAAAATGTGGCTATTTTTAATTTTCTTTTTACCTTACACTCAGCCACACCAACCGATGCCAACAAACCCAGTTCCTGTGGTCGCAAACGTTTGCCTGTTTTTAATACGATATTACCAGCGGTTATATCTTCGCCCGCACGCCGTACATTTGCGCCTGTTTTAACTACCGCATTTATAGTGACGAGATCACCATCTGCCTGACACATTTCCTGCATAACCACCGCATCAGCACCTTCGGGTACCGGTGCACCAGTGAAAATACGCACCGACGTACCAGGCTCCAGCAATGTTCCAACCTGACCAGCGGCTACACGTTGCGACACAGGCAACTGAGTACCAGAGGCTCGACAGTCTTCACTGCGTACAGCATAACCGTCCATCGCGCTGTTATCATAACCGGGGACATTGATGGCTGATCTTATATCCTCAGCCAACACTCTATTTAAAGCTTTAAGAATATTGACCGTTTCTGTTTGCTCAACAGCTTGAGCCTGAGCAAGAATCTTCTCAATCGCCTGTTCTACCGATAACAACCCCGGAGAAGAACAACAATCTTCAGTTTTTGTTTCTGTATTTTTCATTTTTTGTTGGTCACTATTCATTAGGGCATCTCTATTTATTCTGGAGGTGAAGATTGAGATTCAAAATAGGTCAGATTAAGGCGTCCAATATTTTCAACATCGGCACGTGAGCGAGCTATTGCGAAGATTTGCAACGAAAATATGGCATATTTTGGACTCAAGATTCATCTTCACGTAAAGTAACACATGGATGTGTTGGTTACGAACCAAAGGACGGAGTTAATAGAGGTGCCCATTACTGATAAAATTACTTCTCCAACAACCTGGGCATTAACGCAACAATATTACACGGCGTAGTATTACAATCTAACTGAGGCGCTATCACCTTATCCCAGCCAGTTCGACAGGCGCCGGTAGAGCCAGGCAAACAAAAAATAAAAGTACCATTAGCCAATCCAGCTACACAGCGTGACGCTATTGTAGATGTGCCAATTTCCTGATACGACAGCCAACGAAATAATTCACCCACGCCTTCAATTTCTTTATCAAACAAAGGAGTCATAGCTTCCGGTGTAATATCGCGCCCAGTTAAGCCAGTACCACCAGTGCTAATAACCACATCAACATCTTTATCCGCAATCCAACGCGAAACGGCTTCCCGTATTTTATATTTATCGTCAGAGACAATTAACTTTTCAGCCAGAATATGACCTGCTTTTATGAGGCGATCAACTAATGCATCACCTGAAGTGTCATCTGCATTTGTTCGGCTGTCAGACACTGTTAAAATAGCAATTTTTATTGGAACCCATGTTTTATTTGTCATTATTATTCTGTTACTCCAGTAAATAGATGTTTCATTCTCGGGTACAAAATGTGAATGAAATTATAACACTTGAATAATTTTATACGCGAATAATAACTTGACCGAGATGATTTATGTCAAGGGTAATTCTAAAAATTTGGGCTTTTGTTCGAGTTCAAGGCGGATAAATTTTGAGAATCTCTGTGTAGGGCACCTTTATTAACTCCGTCCTTTGGTTCGTAACCAACACATCCATGTGTTACTTTACGTGA
>CAZYCY010000383.1:0-2580 GCA_964646145.1 uncultured Thiotrichaceae bacterium | reverse complement strand
GGGCAGTCCATTCGATTTGGATAATGACGTAGCCTATCATGCCTGGCTGGAATACAAGATGGATGGTTATCCGCAGGATATTGAAGATATTATTGTGGAAATTAATGATCCAAGAAAGTTGAGTGTCGCAGAATATAAAGTTATTCATGATCTGCTTAAAAAAACCAACATGGTGATTTACGCGGGCAATACTGGTGATGACCCGAATAAAGATATCCCCGACAAACTGGCTCAGCAGTTCAAATTGTTTATGCCTGATGATAACAGGGGCGCTGATGATGGCATCACTGCCTTGCGCGTTGTTGGCGACGAGTGGCGTGGTAAATATATTCCTTATACAAATAAGCCGATTCATTGGCATACAGATGGTTATTACAATACTTTGCATCGTCAAATCAATGCCTTGTTTTTACACTGCGTTTCTCCAGCAGCCAGCGGTGGTGAGAATGCCTTGCTGGATCATGAAATAATTTATATTTGGTTGCGCCAGAAAAATCCTGATTACATTCGTGTTTTAATGCAGAATGATGTGATGATGATTCCCGCGAATGTTAGTAAAGAAGGTGAGGTTATCCGACCTGATCGATACGGTCCGGTGTTTTCTATTTCGGCTGCTGGTGATTTGCATATGCGCTACACCGCCAGAACTCGCAGCATTGAATGGAAACAGGATCCACTGGTGCTTGAAGCGGTAGCCTTGTTGCATGGCTATCTGCACACAGACTCACCTTATATTTATCGAGGAACGCTGCAAAGCGGTCAGGGCTTAATCAGTAATAACGTATTACATGATCGTTCGGGCTTTGATGAGGATGAAGAACATAAACGCTTGCTATACAGAATGCGATATTATCAGCGAATTGCCAATACGTGATGGCAACAATTTTAACTGCTTTTTTAAGGATAATGGATGTGACTGGAAAAACTGCGCTGGATTGGGCAAGGGAAAAAAATGATCAAAACATTGTAGCATTGTTAAAATCACAATGTTCTTGATGTTGTCAATAACAACCCGAAAATTCAGGGTGCTAATAAGTACGGGAGCGTGTACACCATGTTTGAATTATTATTAATGCGCCATGCCAAATCAGACTGGTCTGGGGGTACACCAGATATTGATAGACCGCTGAACAGCAGGGGCAGAGATGACGCCATGCGCATGGGTGCCTATCTTAATCAGCAGGGGATAACGCCAGACATGATGGTGGTTTCAGTCGCAGAACGTACCCGGGAAACAGCTAGCCTGTTATTAAATAAGCTGGCACTGGATGAGGATAATGTTATTTTTGACAGGCAACTTTATCTTGCGGACAGAGAAACAATAAGCAATATCATTGAGCTTTATGCAAGTGATAATCAATGCCTGCTGATTCTGGCGCATAATCCAGGGTTGGATTATCTGGTGAGTTACCTTTCCCGTACCGCGCCACCATTATCAGATAATGGTAAATTGATGACCACCTGTGCGCTTGCCCACTTTCATCTGAACTCGCTTGATGCGTTAACAAGACCTGGACAGGCAGAATTACTGAATATTATTAAAGGGCGCAAGCAATTAATAGAGGTGCCCTAAAGCAACAAGCCTAAAAAAACGCGATATCCTATAGAAATAACAAGACGTCGTGTTTTTATGTGCTTGTTGTTATGCAACGATTAATAACGAGGTGGCTACTATTCAGACTAATGGTGCAAGACCAAATAACACGAGTACAAGTATTGACATAAAGATAACAATAAAAGTGAGTCGTCTCGTCTCTTCTTCTGTTGGTTTCTTGGTATTCATCTAACTGCTCCTTTTTTTTACATTTATGTTCACGGATGAAAAGCATTTCGCATGAAACCAGGAAGGCAATGCGAGTACCGTCACTATTTTCGTGATGTGTTTAAACCTTAAAAAATCAGTTAAACCTACTGCGAGTGTCTAATGCACTGAATCTCTGAATCTTAGTCATCCTCGCTATGATTTAACTGATTTTTTAAGGTTAAAGCTTACGTCCGATTATTGATATTTGTCAAGTAAATATTGAGCGAGCGTCGTTGCTGTGATGGGTTTTATTTTCCAAAAAGTCGCTCATAAATCGGTAGACTTTTTTGTAATGCAGCTTCTAAAAAAGCAGGAATTTTATGTGCATCCATGTCCATGCCATCAAGAAAATTTTTCACATACAGCCCCAGTTCTGTGTCACCTTGCATACGCAGGCGGCGGCTGAAAAACAGGGTGTCGGTATCTTCACGTCGGCTTGCCAGTAACAGGTAATTGTAAACGGTTCCTTGCAAAACAAGATCCGGTGAGCTGTTTATATCAGCAGCGGCTAGTTTGTTATTGCCATGGCTATTATTCAGGGTGAAGTGGTATTCAATGCCGGCATCTTCAATCGAAATATGCACGATTTTGCCTTGCAGAAAGTCCAGTTCACCTTGTTTTAATTCATTGCTAAATATTCTGTTCAGTGCTGTCACCAATACCTTGCTATGTACAAAAGAAGGCAGTATTTTTAATGGTAATGAAAGTGGCGCAGGAAATACAGGTTGAGATTTAGTGTTGGTTTGCATGATAAACAGTTATAAAGTTAAAATTTA
>CAZYCY010000382.1:0-2581 GCA_964646145.1 uncultured Thiotrichaceae bacterium | reverse complement strand
CACACGGATGTGTCGTTTACGCACCTAAGGATGGAATTAATAGAGCTGCCCTTTATTCAGTCACTACTCAACATGACTTGAGAGATAGGTTCAGCTAACAGCCAAGAATAGAGATTAAAATTGAAAAAGGCAACCTCTCAATAAGTTACTGAAAAATATTGTAAGTGATTGTTGTGTATGGCTATTTAAAAAGCAGCATGGCCACCTTATTGGTGATGAGTTGTTTTTTAATAGTCGGACGCATCAAGGACTTGCAAGATTTTTTAATTTTGACCTCTATTCTTGGGTAACACACTGAGGTAGCTTTATCACCGATTTATCAGCCGGAGTTTACCCCTAATGCTCTCACTTTTCACTTTAACTTTAACTTTTTATCCGATTGGTTAATATCGCACGTATTCAGTCTTATTGTTTTTTTACACGACAAAAATAAAAACCATCAGCATCATTTTCACCAGGCAGCAACTGGCGACCGTAGTCGCATGATCGACCCCAGTTTGCTTTTATTTTAATTTCTGCAGCGTCTTTATGGTGCGTTATGAAGCGTTGCATTTGATGTTGATTTTCATCTTTAAATACTGAACAGGTAATATATAAAAGCTCGCCGCCGGGGGCTAACATTTGCCAGGCAGAGGACAAAATTTCAGCCTGTAAGATAAGCAGCTTTTCTACATCTGACTCGCGGCGCAAGGTTTTGATGTCGGGGTGTCGGCGAATCACACCGCTTGCCGAACACGGTGCATCAATCAATATACGATCAAATTGCCTGCCATGCCACCATTGCTGGCATTGCCTCGCATCAGCGATAATTAACTCTGCCCTTGAATCAAGTTTAAGCCGTTGCAGGTTTTCTTTGACACGTTGCATGCGTTGCTCATCAAGCTCAACGACATACAATTTGTCGATGCTATGGTATCTCTCCAGCAGATGACAGGTTTTTCCACCGGGAGCCGCACACAGGTCCAGCACTCTTGATGAATCTTTAACGTTAAGTAATTGAGCCGCCAACTGGGCACCGGCATCCTGAACAGAAACGGCACCTTCGGCAAAACCGGGTAATAAACGTACATCAATTCCCTGGCTTAGCTTCAATGCGTGCTCAGTCAACGCGCCATCCGCCTTAAATTCAATACCTTCTTTATCGAGCAACTGCTGATATTGTGCAACACTGTACAAAGACGGATTGATGCGCAACCAGAAGGCGGGGCGCTGATTATTTGCGCTTAAAATTGACCGCCAATCTTCTTGCCAGTCGGCTTTAATTTTTTTCAGCAGCCATTGCGGATGGGAATAACAAGCTTCGTCATTGTTGAATTCTGGCGAGTTCAATAAAACAAGCAAATCGTCTTTTTTACGCAGGTAAGACCTTAGTACCGCATTAACCAGCCCTGCCGCCCACTTCTTTCCCGCTTTGCGCACCAGCTCAACTGCGTCATTAGTGATGGCATAAGCCGGCGATCTACAGGCATTTAACTCATACACAGCCATTAATAAAATCAACTGCACATCGCTGTCTTTTTGTTTGAGCGGCTTTGATAATAAATCTGAAATAAAAAATTCCAGTTGCCAGCGCCAACGTAATACGCCATTTGCCAGCTCATTTGCCAGAGAGCGATCTCGTTTATCTTCAAGCACATCAATGCTGGCTGGCTGCACCGCGGACAGGGACTGACCATTAAAAACCTGCTTTAAGGCTTTAAAAGCAGCCTGCCGTGCAGCACCGACCCTGGCTTTATTGGCGCTGTTTTTTATGGCTCTGACTTTTTTCTTTACTGGGGGTGAGGATCTTGCCACGACATTAGTATAATAGTTGAGTAGCTAAAGAATTTGCATTAAGAAAATCGGCAACAGGCATTTTGCGTTTTCCTTCTGCCTGTAGCTCGATAATACGAAGCACACCCTCACCGGTTGCCACATCAATACCCTGCGCTGATTCTGCAATAACCTTACCTGGCGCTGCATTTTCAGTCAGCACCGTATGCGCAATAACTCGTGACTGCCAGAGACGTAATTTTACTGTTTTGTTGTTTTTTCCTACATTTTTTAGATAGTGACAATAGGCTACCGGCCATGAGTTATAAGCGCGTATGGCTCGATCAATTTCCAGCGCTGATCGCGACCAGTCAATTTCTGCTTCTGCTTTAAGTAATTTTGCCGCGTAACAGGCATCAGCATCATTTTGTTTTATTCGACTCAGCTTTGCTCTGTTTTGGTGCTGTTCAGCAATCGCTGGCAAAACCGAGATCAGGGTTTTTGCACCTAGCGACATTAATTTATCATGCAAACTGGAGCCGGTATCATCCACTGTGATTTCACATTCGGCAATACTAAGTATATCGCCTGTGTCCAAACCTTCGTCCATTTGCATAATAGTGATACCGGTTTTTTTGTCAGCCGCTAAGATGGCACGCTGTATCGGTGCTGCACCTCGCCAACGCGGCAATAACGAAGCGTGGATATTTATACAGCCTAAACGTGGCGCTGCCAGCACTGCAGGTGGCAGCAACAAACCATAAGCGGTGACCACCATTAAATCTGCATTTAGTGCCTCTAATTGATGTTGCGATTTTTCATCCTTTAA
>CAZYCY010000381.1:0-2583 GCA_964646145.1 uncultured Thiotrichaceae bacterium | reverse complement strand
TAAGCAGTTTTAATGGTGCTGGTATCAATCACGGCATAGGTATTCCCCCCCATCGACTTGGCTTTCTTTTTAGCACGAGTAGCAAAGGATGCCAGCTTTTGCTGATGACTGAATGCATCGACCGCAACCAGTAACACACCCAGCGACAAACTCATCATTGGAAAAAACTTTTTTTCACCATCACGAGTGAGCCCTTCAATGCCTTTCCTGGCGTTGTCATCGGGCGTATAAAAACGACTGATTTCTTTTCTAAACTCAGATAATATATTTTCACAAATCTGCTGATAATCATTTACTCTGGGTGAAACAACAATAAAATCATCACCACCAATGTGACCAATATAATCAATACCAGTCTGTATATGGCGCGATAAAATATTGGACATCGCTTTAATGATCTCATCCCCCTGTTCAAAGCTGTAGTAATCGTTGTACGATTTGAAATTATCTATATCAGCATAGATCACTACAAATGGAATTTTCTGTTGCATAAAGAGTTGAATGGTCTTTTGAATTGCCACATTGCCTGGCAGACCCGACAGAGGATTGGCATGCTGCGCACTCTCCATTCTCAGATCGGTCATCACCCTAAGCAGATCCATAAAACGTCCGCAGCCCCTGAACTCCTGGTGCTCGGTAATAATAAAAGCATTGTCTTTATTGCTGTCCGGGCATTCGGTAATCAACCGGCTCAGTTCAACCAAAGGTATATCAATGTCGACCACAATAGGGTTTTTATCCATTACACTGGTAATTGGTTTTCGTTGGTACAGATCGCGCCCAAAGGGGCTTGCCAGAAGATCCATTAAGTCTCTACGCCAAACCATGCCCACTATTTTCCTGTTTTCAATCACCGGCACAAAATCAATATGGGTATGTTTAAGCAGATATTCTGTCAGCAAAGTCACTTCGCTATCAGGATTAAAGCAGTCGCAGGTAAACATGATGCATTTAACTGTTTCATCGGGCTTTATGCTCAGCGCAGGAACCTCTGCCGACCATTGATAATCTAACGTGGTTGCAGGCACCGTCTGCGGCTTTTTAAACAAGTAGCCTTGAACATAATCAACCTCCAGTGCCTCCAGTACTTTTAGCGTTGCCTCATCCTCAACACCTTCGGCGACAACCTTAGTATTAAGGCTTTTTGCTAAAGTGCAAATGGTTTCCATAAAAAATCGCTTATCGGCATCCTCTGCCACACCAGAAACAAAGTGTTTATCAATTTTGACAAAATCAGGCTTCACTTCTGACCAGATTCGCAAGCCGTTATAACCGCTGACCAAATCGTCTATGGCCACCATAAAACCCATTTTACGATAGTGCTCAATAGACGCAACAAACAAAGAGAAGTCTTCAACCGGCTGTAATTCTGTAATTTCAATGACTACCTGATCAATACTGATGCCCAGCAACTGTAAGCAATCCAGTGTTACTCCAGTTTGATGTGCACCTTGTATTAAGGCATTAACCGCTACATTAATAAACAACAGCTTTTTAGTGCCATATTGCTGAAACTTTTCAATAATAATTTGCCTGGCTAGCCAGTCCATTTCAAACAAACAGTCATGTTCCTGTGCTGCATGAAACAGGTGCAATGGGCTGTGTAGTGCAGAATTTTCAGGTCCTCTAATCAATCCTTCGTAGGCAAACACCTGACGTTTTTTAAGGTCAATAACAGGTTGAAAAACAGCCGATAGATTGCGCGAAGATAAAATAGACAATAATTCACATCCTAATGCAGATCCTTGCAAAATATAGCGCAGTCGATCACTGACATTTAATAATTCCAACTGTTGGCAATGTTTCATGTTGAGACCTGTATTCACTTTATAGCAGCTCATAAATATTAGGATTTTCGTTCGAGCCAAGCCGGCATCAATTGAGGCAGATGAATCTCCATACTTAGCCCGAAAGGCTGAGCCTCTTAGAATGAAACGAATAAACCGGACGAAAAGACACAATTAAAGAAGCCCTTTATAAGCCGTACCATTATCATGTTGAAGGACTACTAGTGCGAACGTCTAATGCACTGAAACGTAAGGCTTTTTCCATCCTTGCTACAATTCAACTAATTTTTTAAGGAGTATAGGCTGTGACAGATAACTATGGGGGTTAATACCCAAAAATAGAGATCAAAATTATTGGCTGTGGCTATCTTGTGTTATTTACTTGCTGAGGACAGTTGCTGCTTATATCCAATATGCAAGATTGTGCAAAGTCCTCAATAAACAACTGCTGCTTCCTTCATACAGTTATTCGCTAAGCAGTTGTGCTTAACATCAGCCTAAGTACCCCCAGAAAACCTTATCCTTAATCCCTACATAGAAAACAGTAAAAATTAAAAAGCCCTGGCTGTATAATGGTTTGCGACAAAACACACCATCACCCAATGGGTGCAACAACTCAAGGCTTATGCATATTCTACCTTACAAACTCGATACAACCAACGATCAACTCACTTCACGCGCTGGATTGCTGGCCATTGCCCAGGTAATGCAGACAATTAATCTGTCAGAACGTATAAACAAATCGTATGGCTCACTGGATAAGTGATTATGAAAAACCCTTTACTCTGGTCATTCA
>CAZYCY010000380.1:0-2598 GCA_964646145.1 uncultured Thiotrichaceae bacterium | reverse complement strand
TGGACTAAAAATCTCGATTTTTCGCTACGGTTTCCATTCTCGGGCAAGCTCCTAGGGTTATAGCCCAGAATTTTGGGGCTGTGTTAAGCCATCCGACGAACTGCACTTTTTATTAGAATTGCTTATGAATAAAGAATACCAGGCTCAAAAAATAGAAGAAAATGTCCAGAAAGTTTGGCAGGAAAAAGCTGCTTTCAGCACTATTGAGGACATCGATAAGGATGCTGAAAAAGAGAAATTTTACTGTTTAGCAATGTTTCCCTATCCCAGTGGGCGTTTGCATATGGGGCATGTGCGAAATTATTCTATCGGTGATGTCATCTCACGTTTTCAGCGCATGTTGGGTAAAAATGTACTGCAACCTATGGGCTGGGATGCGTTTGGTTTGCCAGCAGAAAATGCTGCGATTAAAAATAAAGTAGCGCCGGCAAAATGGACTTACGAAAACATTGCTTATATGCGTGAACAGCTAAAACGTTTAGGCTTTTCATATGACTGGAATCGTGAGTTAGCCACCTGCCAACCCGATTATTACCGTTGGGAGCAATGGCTGTTTACGCGCTTATTTAAAAAAGGTCTTGCCTACAAAAAAACCGCAGCTGTAAACTGGTGTCCTAATGACCTGACCGTACTGGCGAATGAACAGGTTATTGATGGTAAATGCTGGCGCTGTGACAGTGCAGTGGAACGACGTGAGATAGCACAGTGGTTTATGAAAATCACCGACTATGCCGATCAGTTATTAGACGACCTTGACCAGCTTGAAGGCTGGCCAGAACAGGTTCGTGTTATGCAACGCAACTGGATCGGGCGTTCTCATGGAGTGCAGCTACAGTTTGATGTTGAAGCTAAAGATGTGGAACCGTTAAGCGTTTATACCACGCGGGCGGATACCTTAATGGGTGTGACTTATGTCGCCATTGCACTGGAACACCCATTGGCTAAAAAGGCAGCTGAGAGCAACCCTGAACTACAGGGCTTTATCGATTCGTGTAAAACCACCAGTGGGGCAGAAGCCGACCTTGCTACCATGGAAAAAAGAGGCATGGCAACCAGATTGATGGCGATACACCCCATCAGTGGAGAAACGCTACCCATCTGGGTTGCCAATTTTGTATTGCTTGATTATGGCTCTGCTGCGGTCATGTCTGTGCCGGCACATGATATGCGTGATCATGCTTTTGCCAAAGCTTATGGTCTGCCCATAAAACAGGTTATTTATCCTGCCGATGGCAGTGAAGTTGCCATTATTGATGCGGCTTATGTAGAAAAAGGTGTACTAAAAAATTCAACAGAATTTAATGGCTTAACCTCAGAGCAGGCCATTGATGCCATTGCCGATAAGCTGGAGTCGATGCATAAAGGTGAAAAACAAATTCATTACCGGCTACGTGACTGGGGGGTTTCACGACAGCGTTACTGGGGTACGCCAATACCGATTATTTACTGTCAACAATGCGGCACCGTGGCAGTGCCGGAAGATCAATTGCCAGTGGTATTGCCAGAAGGCATAGCATATGGTGATGATGTCGGCTCACCGATTAAAAAGATGCCAGAATTCTACCAGACCACTTGCCCGGAATGTGGCGGCGCAGCGGAACGTGAAACCGACACCTTCGATACCTTCTTTGAATCATCCTGGTACTATGCTCGTTTTGCCTGCCCGGATGCGACAACTATGCTGGATCATCGAGCCAGATACTGGACACCAGTCGATCAGTACATCGGTGGCATCGAACATGCGGTATTGCATCTGCTGTATGCTCGTTTTTTTCATAAATTAATGCGTGATGAAGGTTTGCTAGACAGTGACGAGCCTTTCAAACGCCTGCTAACCCAGGGCATGGTATTAAAAGACGGCAGTAAAATGTCCAAATCCAAAGGCAACACGGTTGACCCGCAGCCGCTAATTGAAAAATACGGTGCGGACACGGTGCGTTTGTTTATTTTATTTGCTGCTCCACCGGATCAGTCTTTAGAATGGAATGACGAAGGTGTTGAGGGGGCATCGCGCTTTCTAAAACGCTTATGGAAGCTAGTGCTTACTCATGTCGGTAATAAAGATGAAATAGTTGATTTAGAGGTGGGCGCGCTCTCATCAGAACAAAAAATACTTCGTCGGAAATTGCATGAAACCATCAAAAAGGTCAGCGACGACTTTGCCCGCCGTCATACTTTTAATACCGCGATTGCAGCGGTGATGGAATTAATAAACGAACTAAGCCACTTTAAAGATGACTCAGGGCAGGGCAGGGCAGTAAAACATGAACTAATAAAAGACATTGTTTTAATGTTATCGCCCATCGTGCCACATATTACACAGCAACTTTGGTATGAACTAGGGCACAATGATTTGCTGGCACAGACAAAGTGGCCGAGCTGTGATGAATCTGCATTAGTGCGCGATGAAATTGAGCTGGTGGTTCAGGTGAATGGCAAATTACGTGCAAAAATTAATGTTGCCGCGAATGCGAATAATGGTGAGATCGAAGCAATGGTTTTGGCTAATGAAAAAATTAAAACCAATATTTCAGGAAAAACGGTTCGCAAAGTTATTATTGTGCCCGGTCGATTAGTGAATATTGTGGCAAATTAATA
>CAZYCY010000379.1:0-2602 GCA_964646145.1 uncultured Thiotrichaceae bacterium | reverse complement strand
TTATTTACAAATTGGACTTTTACTTCATCAGCCACTTGCCTGTATTCCGGCAGTAAATGAAAATTCAGGTAACGATAAATATCGGCAGACATCGGCTCTATATCTTTTACCCCTTCCATGTACTCATCGACGCTGGGAATGTGCCCCAGGGTTGCCGTTACCGCACTTAATTCTGCCGATGCCAGATAAACATTTGCGCCGTCACCTAAACGATTAGGAAAATTTCGTGTCGAGGTAGAAACCACTGTTGAATTATCTGCGACTCGCGCCTGGTTGCCCATACAAAGTGAACACCCCGGAATTTCTGTGCGTGCGCCAACGCGACCAAAAATATTATACAGCCCTTCCTGCATTAACTGGCGTTCATCCATTTTTGTTGGTGGAGCTATCCACATGCGAGTCGGCAAACTGGAGACTTTTTCCAACACCTTGCCGGCTGCACGATAATGCCCGATATTGGTCATGCACGAGCCAATAAAGACTTCATCCACATTCACCCCGGCGACTTCTGATAATGTTTTAACATCATCAGGGTCATTCGGGCAAGCCAGTATCGGTTGTTTAATTTCATTCAAATTAATTTCAATAACTTCAGCGTATTCTGCATCGGCATCCGGTGAAATGAGCTCAGGTTTTTCCAGCCATTCCTGCATGGCAACAATACGGCGCTCCAAAGTGCGTTTGTCTTCATAAGCGTTTGAGATCATCCATTTCAGCAGGGTAATGTTTGAGTTTATGTATTCTATAATCGGCTCTTTCGCCAGGTGTACGGTACAACCGTTTGCAGAGCGCTCAGCAGAAGCGTCCGATAACTCAAATGCCTGTTCGACTTTTAAATCTGGTAGCCCTTCAATTTCTAGCACACGACCATTAAATACATTTATCTTGCCCTTCTTCTCCACCGTTAGCAGCCCTTTTTGAATCGCCACGTAAGGAATGGCATTCACCAGATCGCGTAAGGTAATACCCGGCTGCATTTCACCTTTAAAACGCACCAGTACCGATTCGGGCATATCCAGCGGCATCACGCCTAATGCTGCAGCAAAGGCAACCAGCCCCGATCCGGCAGGAAAACTAATGCCCATTGGAAAACGGGTATGCGAATCACCACCTGTGCCGACCGTATCCGGCAGTATCATACGATTTAACCAGGAATGAATAATGCCATCACCTGGGCGCAAAGCAACACCGGCACGGGTTTGCATAAAGTCGGGCAATTCGTGCTGCAGGGTAATATCAACCGGTTTGGGGTATGCCGCAGTGTGGCAAAAGCTTTGCATCACCAGATCAGCAGAAAAACCCAGGCAGGCCAGTTCTTTTAGTTCATCGCGTGTCATCGCACCAGTGGTGTCCTGTGAGCCCACTGTGGTCATTTTAGGTTCGCAATAAGTGCCTGGGCGAATACCTTCAACCCCGCAGGCACGACCGACAACTTTTTGTGCAAGGGTAAAACCTTTGCCGCTATCGCTGCCAATCTGTGGTTTAAGAAACACCTCTGATGGTTGCTCATTTAAAAAACTGCGGGCACGATCCGTCAAGCCACGACCGATGATTAACGGGATACGGCCATTGGCACGAACTTCGTCCGCCATGGTTGCCGGGTTTAAATCAAACCGACAGATTTCATCATCCGCTTCATTAAGAATAATACCATCGTAAGGACGAATACGTATTACATCACCCATTGCCATAGACGATACATCACATTCAATCGGCAATGCGCCTGAATCTTCAGCCGTGTTAAAAAATATTGGCGCAATTTTACTGCCTAAAACAACACCACCTTCACGTTTGTTTGGCACGTATGGAATGTCTTCACCCATATGCCATAACACGGAGTTTATCGCTGATTTACGTGAAGAACCGGTGCCAACAACATCACCAACATAAGCAATGGTATGGCCTTTTTCTTTTAAAGTCACGATGGTTTCAAGAGGTTTATCCATGGTATTAATCAGCATGGACTTGGCGTGTAATGGAATATCCGGGCGACTCCAGGCTTCAGTTGCCGGTGATAAATCATCTGTATTGGTTTCGCCGGGTACTTTATAAACGGTTACCGTAATTTCTTCTGCCAGTGCGGGTTTAGAAGTAAACCACTGCGCATCAGCCCATGAACGGATTACCCTGGCAGCAACAGCATTGGTTTTAGATTTTTCAGCAATATCATGGAAGGCATCATAGATAAGCAAGGTATGCGATAATGCAGTCGCTGCGGCATCGGCAGTGACGTCATTATCAAGCAAGTCGATTAACGGCTGGATGTTATAACCGCCTAACATGGTGCCCAATATCTCAGTAGCACGAATCGGGCTAATCAAGTCGCACGAGGTATTCGCTTTGGCAATATCCGCTAAAAATGCGGCTTTAACATAAGCCGCCTGATCGACACCTGGTGGCACACGGTTCACCAGTAAACCCATTAAAGTCTCACCTTCACTAACGGGTGAAGCTTTAATTAATTCAACCAGTTGCGCGACCTGATTGACATCAAGTGCTAATGCTGGCAAACCTGTCGCGGCGCGTTGGGCTAGATGTTGACGATAAGACTCAAGCACAGGCATTCCTCAGTAATAAAAGGCGCGTATTATACCTGAAGGGC
>CAZYCY010000378.1:0-2605 GCA_964646145.1 uncultured Thiotrichaceae bacterium | reverse complement strand
AAACAAAAATTCGGCGTTAAGTTCCGCATCTTATTTAATCCTGAGTCCTTATCATTCGAATTCAGGCCTGGCTCTTATCATTCAATTCAGGTGTGTTTAATTTTACTCTGACCCTGAGCTACATTATTGTAGGGGTACCTCTAAAAATAGAAGCACACTTTATGAGTAGTGGCACATGGGCATTCTCAAGTGCGAAAAGTATAGCGCAGTGTTTGTATTTTATAACTACTCAGCACATCACTGTTCTCGATACGCTGAGTAGTTAAAAATCCATCTTATAGCCTAACAACAAGGTACGGGGTTTTCCTGATCTTACACCGTAGGGCTTACGCGCCACAATAGCCGCCTCATCAAATACATTATCGACGGTAAAATAGACCTGCCCGCGCGCAGTTAGCTGGTAGTTCAAACTAAAATCGACAATATGTTGCGCCTCCGTTCTTTCTTGTTTAGCAGGTTCACCGGTACCCGCAACCGTACGCATTTCTGCGACATAGTTAAAGGATAATGCTGCCTGCCAAAGGCGGTCAGATAAACCAACCCTTGCAGTAAACAAATGCTCGGGCAGATTTGGCAATTCATCACCAGCTTGAACAACCGCCAAATCAGGTCGTGGCGAGGTGAAGCTGGTTTTAAATTCACTTTGAGTGTAAGTGTACACCAGTCGCACCGGCATACTAAAACGACTATTAAATATCCTGGGCATGGTCTTACTCATGTCCGCTTCTATGCCATAAATATCAACCTCGCCAGCGTTAAAGGCAACATCAAGATCCTGACCAGCGCAACCAGCAGCAAACGTACATTCACCACCCATATTACTGTAATCACTAAAAAATCCAACCACAGCTGCTTGCATGTTGTTACTGGTATGGCGCACACCAAATTCATAATTGATGCTTTCCTCAGGCTCTACATTAACATCACTGCCTGGTGTCACCGGCACAAAACCTGCGTAAACACCCGCCAACAGACGAAGTTGCGGAATAACTTCATAGCTCAAACCAAAACCGGGAAGCACAGCCGTGTCTTCCAGCACAACCTTTTCATCTGTTTTGAGATTGATAAATTCTGTGCTGATAAACTCTGCACGAAAGCCGCCACTCAAAGTAAGGTCTCCCAGTGTTACTTCGTCGTACAGGTGGAGAGCTAAAGCCTGCGCTGTGGCATTATTTTGCGTAGCTTCATAGGGAGGATGACCTCTATCGGCCAACCTACCATTCGTCATGGCAAATTCACGCTCTGTATGGTCACGCGTGACTTCATCTGTGTGATAGCGAATACCTATATTGAACTCATGCAGGTGACCGCCAATATCTACTGCCCAGTCCAGCTGACTCTGAATGCCCAGCACAGAGTACCAACGATTGTTAGCGCCCAACACTATAAATTCTTGCGCATTTCCTGTGTTCCTCTGCCCAGTTAGCAACTCATAATAGGCGATGTGTTCTAGTGAATTAGGGTCTGCAAGTATATCGCCCAATTCTGGAGAAGCACCGCTGAAACCAATGATTTTATCCCAATTGCGAGCAAACTGATTCCAGTACAAAGTGGTATTGACGGTAAATTCACCATCAAAATCTAAAAAGTGGTTAACGCTAACATTCTGCCTGTCCCACTCCATGATATCTTCTGAGCTGGCTACATAACGGCGCACAGGGTTGGCATGAAAATCGTCATCGGTCAGTCCCAGATAGGTCTCATGCGAGGTTTCGTCAGCATAACCTGCTTTAATATCAAATTGATGGTAAATCGCAGCGTACGGGTCGCTATTAAAACGCAATTTCAACATAATATCGTTCTTATCAAAACCGGTTTCACCACCACCATCAAGCTCCTTAAAACCATCCGCCTGTGCATGCACGCCTTCTAGCAACCAGCCGAAACGCTCACTGCTGTCACCATAAAAACCATGCAGTTGAGCAAAACCATAACTACCCAAACCCAGGTCAAGTGAACCGTTACCATATTCGTCATCACCACTTGGAATATCGCGACTAACAAAATTAATCGCTCCACCTACCGTGTTAGGGCCGTATTTTATTGACGACGGACCTTTAAACACTTCGACCGCCTGCATTCGTGCCATCATTGGAAAAAAATACGCTGCAGGCGCTGCATAAGGTGCGGGCGCAAACAGAAGCCCGTCTTCCATCAAGGTGATTTTTTTGCTGCGTTCGGGGTCGGAGCCACGCATACCTATATTTGGACGCAGACCGTAACCATCCTCTCGACGCAGATACACACCCGGCACATCTTCAAGTATGCGGTTGACATCGGTGAAGTGCCATTGATCTAACGTTGCTTCGTCTATTTTGTGCACCGAGCCCGGCGACCGCGACCGCGCTTCGGCATCACCAGTAATGGTAACCGCATCGAGCCGCATGGATTGATCGTCTTCAGCCTGGTTTTGCTCAGCAAGAGCAGGCATAACAGGAAGCACCAGAAGTAAAGTAGAAAAAACTGAAATTTGTTTAAATCTGGATTGATGTGTCGCCATAATTATTGATGCATTACGTTGTTTGTTGAACATGAAGTTAGTAGCGTGATTTACAAAGTAGAGAACGAAATCAAAAATTTTACAGCCTCTTAGTTAAGGGCACCT
>CAZYCY010000377.1:0-2605 GCA_964646145.1 uncultured Thiotrichaceae bacterium | reverse complement strand
TATGGTTTCTTCACCGATAACTTCTCGTGCAACATAGCTGGCGCTGCCGAGCTTATCAACCAGACCATTTTCTACCGCTGCTGCGCCGGTCCAGATTAAACCGGAAAACAGTTCTTCGGCAGAGGCATTCAGTCGGTCGCCACGACCTTGTTTTACCGCGTTGATAAATTGCAGGTGGATTTCATTGAGCATGGTCTGTATGTGAGCTTTGTCTTCTTCATCTTCGGGCAAAAAGGGGTCGAGTAGTGCTTTGTTTTCGCCTGCGGTTAAGGTGCGACGCTCAATACCCAGTTTTTCTATGGCATCGACAAAACCAAAGTTACCCATGCGAACACCTATTGAACCAACAATGCTGGCTTTGTCTGCGAAAATTTTATCGGCAGCGGAGGCAATGTAATAACAGCCGGATGCGCAGATGTCGGTGACTACTGCATACAATGGGGTATCCGGGTACTTTGCTCGCAAGCGTTTTATTTCATCGTAGATGTAGCCTGATTGTACTGGTGAACCGCCGGGGCTGTTCATTCTTAATATCACACCTGCTGTATTTTCATTTTCAAAAGCATTACGCAGTGCCGTTATAATAAGGTCTGCGCTGGCACTTTCCTGGTCAGCGATAATGCCATTCAATTCGACCAATGCGGTGTGTTTTTCTTTGAGTGTTACTGTGGCTATATCAGCACTGATAAACATGTATATAATGACACCGATGTAAACGAAGGTTAATGTTTTAAAAATGATGCCCCAGCGGCGAGCACGACGTTGTTCTTTCAAACTGGCTTCTGCAAGTTGAGTAACGACTTCTCTTTCCCATGAGGTGCTGCTGCTGTTATTTTTGTCGTCGGACATAATGGCTTCCTATGTATAATTAACTTTGTGCATATTATGCTTTAAATAAGCGGATAATTGTGTGATATTTTCCAGGCAGGTTAAAGGCTTGTGTTTTTCCAGTGTGGCTGCATCGTGAACACCATGAGTAACAGCGATGCATTGCATATTGGCATTATTTGCCATTTTCAGGTCGTGTTCACTGTCACCAATCATTAGAGCCTGCGCCGCTGAAAAGTTTAATTCATCCATTATTTCAAACAGCATTTCAGGGTGAGGTTTGGACTTGTTTTCGCCAGCACAGCGTGTAGTGGCAAAATATTCAGCAAGTTGGTGCTTACTGATGCACTGATTTAGTCCAGCACGACTTTTACCGGTAGAGATTGCCAGGGTATAACCGTTTTCACGTAGCTCATCCAGCAGCTTGTTAACACCGCTAAACAAAGGTGCCGGAATGGTATTATCATACAGATAATGCTGGCGATAAGCATCGGCAATATTATTCAGCTGGTCAGCATGCTGCAGCGTATTAAGATCTGGATGTAGCTTGGCGACGGCTTCGCTTAAACCCAGGCCAATGACATCTCTTGCCTGTGTTTCAGTTACCGTTATATCAAGTATTTGGTTGCTGGCAAATTGCAGGCTGGTGACGATGCGTTTTATGGAATTAACCAGGGTGCCGTCCCAGTCAAAAACCAGAAGAGGGTATTGTTTCATTGTTTCTACCGTGGTTTATTATTAATGAGTGCTATCCTTTCCATCCAATTCAGTAGTATGTCGTAATTTAGTTAATAGCAATTCAAGATCATCGCTTAACGCGGCGTTGATAGTTATGGGCTCAGCCAGTGGTAAATACAACTGTGTGGCATGCAGAAAAAGTCGTTTTAATCCAAGCTCTCTAAATTTCCGGTTTGCTGTTTTGTTGCCATATTTTGTGTCACCAATAATGGGAAAGCCACTGTGCAGCGCGTGAACACGAATCTGGTGTGTGCGGCCGGTTTCAATAGTTATTTTCATTAAGCTACACTGACTGGCATTACTTGACTCATACAGTTCCAGTGGTTCGAAATGGCTGATGGCTCGATCACCCGATTCATCGGCCTGCATGATGTGTTCACCACCTCGTTTGATTTTGCTGATGGGCATATCAATGGTTTTATGAGCAAATGGCCACAACCCATCCAGCAGGGCAATATAGGTTTTTTCTATATGAACCATTTTTTCATGGCGTAACAGCTCATGCAGCAGAGTCAGTATTTGACGGTTTTTCGCCAGTAATAAACAACCGCTGGTTTCACGGTCTAACCGGTGTACCAGTTCCAATGTTTGTTCTGGTGCTATTTTCCGAAAGGCTTCAATCACACCAAAATGTAAACCGCTGCCTTTGTGAACTGCAATACCGGATGGTTTGTTGATTGCGATGAGGCTTTCATTTTCAAAGACAATGGCATTCTTCAGAGTTTGTTTTATTGATTCGGGAATCTGAACATTTGCTTCTTCAGAAAGTCGCACTGGTGGCAACCTTATAATGTCATCTGCCTGTAACTTGTAGTGTGGTTTTTTTCTACCACTGTTCACTCTTACCTGCCCACTACGCAGTAAACGATAGATATGGCTTCTGGGCACACCTTTTAAATGTTTCAGCAGGAAGTTATCAATACGTTGTCCGGCTTGCGCCACACCGATGGTGAGCTGGCAAACCTTGTTATTATTTATTTGCATTATATAAATTGTTGCAAATATTTATGCAACGATATTAATAGTATAGAGGGCATCT
>CAZYCY010000376.1:0-2606 GCA_964646145.1 uncultured Thiotrichaceae bacterium | reverse complement strand
AGCCCAATGTGCCGATGGTATGGACTCACTACTGTCACTTGCCGGGCGCATGGAAGCGTTTTACTTGAATAATGATACTTATGTAGATGCGCCGATAGCCAATGCTACTAGCTCGGAAGGGTTGTACACCTTATCCTTTACTGTGCCACCAACGGCATTTCTTTATACCCTGCAAGCCGTGCCTGCTGCTGGCGCTCCTGCTGGTCTATCAACACTAACGCTGAATTCTCTGGGGCAGTGGACAGATACCCCAGTGGGTAGCTGTCTGTAAATTGTGTTTTCAAAAGTTTCAGGCTGTTATCAATGCAACTGTAGTAGTGAATTTGCGTAGTTAGGCGAAAAAAGCGGATTTAGTAAAAAAAACATTGATGAAATATGGGGCGAAGCAAGACAACGATATAGAGTACATGCTTAATTAATCAAAAAGAATAGTAACTACTCAGCGTATTATCCAGGTAAGGATGTAGGTTATTGATTTTTCAGGCATCTGCAACATGGATGTTGCAGTAGAGCGTACATGGACGTATTTACAGCGTCCTTAAAAATCAATAACCTGCGTCCTTTTCTAAAATTACGCTGAGTAGTTACAAAGAATACATGAAAGAATACCGTTTTATTAATAAGCAGGCTTTAAAAGAATTTAAAGCGTTGCCTGTGCGGATTCAAAAACAGTTTTCCCTGGATTTGCAGGCGATTTGTCAGGGCAAAAGCCCTTTTTCTGCTATTAAGCATTTATCACAGAGTGTCGGTGTTGGTGCGATTGAGTTAATCGAAAATGGTCGCCCTGCTTTTCGTACTGTTTATGTGGCTAAATTTAAGGCTGTGATTTATGTTTTGCATTCGTTTACCAAGACAACCAATGGGGTTGACCGTAAAGCAATGAACACAGCAAGGCAGCGTTATAAATTAATGCAGAAAGAACTTAAATGAATATATCAATACTTGTATATTATATCAGCAATGATATATAATAAGTCTACGATAAATGAATTATTTGAGTAAATAATGGCTTCAATTGTTTTTAATAATATATTCGATGCTATCACAGATTCCTCAGAGCAAGCCTCAGAGCTGCAAACTCGTGCGGATTTAATGATTATCTTGCGTGATATGATTGATGAGCAAGACTGGACGCAGACTGAGGCAGCAAAACATTTAGCTCTGACACAACCAAGAATTAGCGACCTAAAGAATGGGAAAATTGATAAATTTTCGATAGATCATTTAATGACTTGTTTATTCAGGTTGGGTTATCGTTTTAATCCCAGCTATAAAAACCATAAATTAACCATGAATGTACAAGGTTGTTGCTTAGGTAGTGGGTCAATTTGAAATCAGCATGTCAACATCCACGTTCAGTACATTAGCAATATCTGATAAAACGCTTAAAGAACCTTTACGCTCACCGGCCTCAAGCTTGGCAATATAAATTTTTGATTTACCGATAGCTTTAGCCAGCGCGTCTTGCGTTGTGTTCTGGTTGCGCCTAAATACTAAAATAGGGCTAACCCCTTCAAGTAATTGCTCAATGACATCATCGCTAAAAGTCGTTTCACCACTGGCGCGGTAGGTGATAACATCCGCACTGTCTTGTTTGTCTTCCAGACTCTCCAGTAATGTTAAGTATTGCTTATAGGGTAATACGGCATATTCGGGTTTACCTTCTTTTTCAATAATTTGTACGTTCATTTGTATACATCTCCTCTTGCGCCAATTTTAATAACAATCAAAACCAGTTTTTTATTTTGTATTTCGTAAATAGCACGAAACTGCCCGACTCGCAAACGATATACATCCTCATTAGTAAAATATTTAATATTTAAACCAGCCACATCACCCTTGGCAATTTGATTAATCTTTTTTCTGAGTAGCTGGGCTCTTTTTGGTTGCATCTTTAACAGGTATTTAGCTGCTTGCTTTGTATATTTTATCTCCATGATTTTATTATACTGTGAGTATATCTTGCTTGTAAATACATACTTAACCACAAAAAAATACTTTGGCAGTTTTCCGCTCTGAGAAAAAAAGGACGAGAAGCTAAACCTGTTTTGTGAATATTAATAACCGCCTGGACGCAATGCTTTAGGCAACTGAAAATGCACATTCTCCGTTGCCTTTTCATTGGTGATAATGGTGGTCTCAAATAATTTTTCCAGGCTGGTAATCACTTGCTTAACCAGTACATCGGGTGCGGATGCGCCGGCGGTTACGCCGATAGCTCGCGCCTGCTTAAACCAGTCATTATTTATGTCTTCTACATCATCAATTAAATAAGCGTCAATATTGTATTTTTCTGCGAGTTCCCGCAAGCGGTTTGAGTTCGAACTGTTTTTTGAGCCGATAACAAGAAACACATCAACTTTGTCGGCCAGCTCTCTTACGGCATCCTGGCGGTTTTGCGTGGCGTAACAGATGTCATCTTTGCGTGGCCCTTGAATATTCGGAAATTTATTTCGTAATGCACTAATGATATTTTTTGTGTCATCGACTGATAAGGTGGTTTGGGTAACGTAAGCCAGTGAGTGTGGGTTTCTGACTTCAAGCGCGTTAACATCCGCAACGGTTTCAATCAGGTAAATGTTACTGTTCGGGTTTACTTTGTATTG
>CAZYCY010000375.1:0-2608 GCA_964646145.1 uncultured Thiotrichaceae bacterium | reverse complement strand
TTAGTCAGAATTATCATCTTTATGGTTGCCCAGATAACTTTTTTGCCGCGCATTGGCCATTGTTTACGCTGTTGAACAATCTGCATGCTGATATGGATAAATTACAAAAAGATCTGGGCGATTAAAATGATCAAACTCATCACGGTAAGATGCACAATAGAACAAGCCAGGCTACGATCCATGATAATCAAAATAACGACACAGGAAAAGCTGGGCAACAGCACACACTTTATTCCAACCAGCTCATCCTGGTTAAATTTGGTGGAAAGATTTTTTGGTTTACTGATAGAAAAGCAATTACGTCGAGGCGTATATACCTCAGTCAAAGAATTGGAAAAAGCCATCATGAAATTTATCAAAATACATAACGAAAATAAGAAACCGTTTGTGTGGACAAAGTCAGCAGAAGAAATCTTGACAAAAGTAGAAAGAGCGCGAAAAGCACTTTCATATCAACAAGCAATTTAATACACTAGGTACTATTTTCGGTGTCATCCCAATTATTCGAAAAATACGACTAATAAGTTGCGAATAAATAAATTTTTAAAATTCAGGTTTGTAGTAAAATGCCCACAATCAAACACAATGTTTTCTAATTATGGAGTATGTAGCGATGGTTGATGTGACTAAACTTTTAGGGTCTTTACTTAGTAGCGGTGCGGCTACCGGTTTTGCTGGTGGTATGGCAGGTGGTGTTGCCAGTAAAATGCTCACTAGCAAGTCAGGGCGAAAAATGGGTAAAAATGCACTTAAAATTGGCGGTGTTGCTGCGGTTGGGGCGCTGGCTTATACCGCATATAAACGCTATAGCAAGCCCGGGGATGCCGCCGTTGCATCATCGGATAATAGTGTTGCGGCTCTTTCTCCTGCGCCACCGGGTTCTGCGTTTATGCCAGAGGAAAATGATGTTGCCGCCAATGAAGTTCTGGGGTTGACACTGGTGCGTGCCATGATTGCTGCTGCACGTGCCGATGGCAATCTGGATGCACAGGAGAGTCAGGCTATTTTCCAGAAGATCGAAGCGCTTGGGCTGGACAGTGAAAATCAGTCGCTTCTGGTACGCGAGATGGGTCATCCGGTCGATGTCGATGCGATTGTGAACAGTGCAGCAAGTCCTGAGGTTGCAGCAGAAATTTATGTCGCCTCATTACTTGCCATTGATGTAGATAATACTGCTGAAAAGTCCTATCTTGGTATGCTGGCTGCACGTTTGCAGTTGCCTGCGGATCTCGTTAACGAACTTGAACGTCAGGTAGAAGCACAAAAGACATTTTCCTAATGCCTTTGGTGATTTTTCAAAAGTTCGTGTGATAAGGGATTTTGAGGTCGTCGGTAGCATGGATGCTATCGACCATCGAAAAAGTATGTGGCGAATACTCATGCAGCGATTTATTTTGAGATAAAGAGTATGAGTTCAGCCATATTGGTTCAAGTTGCCAGACAGCGAGAAGAGTTAAAGGTATTGCTGAATGAAAGCATGTTTAAACTGGCGCAGAAATGTGCGTTGCTTATACATGAAAAGTCAGCACTGGATGGTTTGCTTATATCGCATATATCAAAATCCAAATTCATCAAGTACTTGTGGGTGCTTGATCGCACGGCTCATCAGCTGACGGCAACAGTATCAAAAAAAGGGCTGAAAGAAGAGCCGCGTGGCAGGGATCGTGCTGCCAGGCATTACATGCAGGCGGCGCTAAATGGTGAACAGTTTTATCTATCTGATGCCTATATTAGCCGCAATCGTAAAAGACCATCACTTACTGCAGTGCAAACTATTCTGGATGAAGATGGTCGGACAATCGGCTTTCTGGGTGCCGATTACGATCTGCGCGAATTGCCACATACAGCCAGGCTGAACCTGAATAAAAAGGGTTGGCAACAGATGAAAGGCGATCCTGCCATCCGCCAGGGTTTGTTTGCTCAACAACGAGTGGTCAGTGCCATGGATGAAAAGATCGATGACATACTATGTTTGATGGAGGAGTTGATTATTGCGCATGGTGTATTTCATGCAAAGTTGCATTTTTCAAGCAGTCGGGCAACATTATGGTTGGTTGATAATCCATATGAATACCAGATACTTGATATTACAGAATTAACGGATTCCAGTTTATCTTTGGCCTTTCCGCAAAGAGACTACTTTGAACGGGCAAAAGTACCTGTAGAAAAAATTAACGAAGTGTTTTCACAGTTCAAAACGCTGCGCTTTGCAGATGAAAACATTTACCTGCGTTCTGCTTCATTAAATATAGTCAATGAGAAAGTGGGGTTGAACTTCTCCTGTGACGGCTCACATTATATGTCTTATGATGAATTTCTTAAGAAGGGCAATAGCTTCTGGCTTGGGGTGAAATAGTCAACTGCATAGGATGAGTTTGATTCTTGTTTGTTGAGTAAACCACCATTACTAAATTTTTTATTAGTATTTGCTTTTCTCATCCTTTTCGTTAATCCTTCAGGCAGCAGTTGACCGCAAAGAAGTAATATTATTCTATAAAAATATTGATGAAACTCTTTGGCTCGTTGTCTTAATAACGTAACTTCTCAATAAGTCGGGGAAGACTGCCGTAATGACGATATTCCCAAATTTTATAGCTAACTTACTAGC
>CAZYCY010000374.1:0-2624 GCA_964646145.1 uncultured Thiotrichaceae bacterium | reverse complement strand
ATATGTAACTTCTCAATAAATCAGGGCAGTTCATTAAAACAGTGATTATTTTGCCGCTTCGCGCTCTTTCACTTCTTTAATCACATCTTCAGATACATTTTTTGGTGCTGCCACATAATGCAGGAACTCCATGGAAAACTGACCACGACCGGAAGTCATGGTGCGCAGTGTGCCAATGTATCCAAACATTTCACTTAAAGGGCATTCGGCTTTAATACGCACTCCTGTTGGCGTGGCTTCCTGTGCTTTAATCATGCCGCGACGACGATTTAAATCACCGATCACATCACCCACATGATCTTCTGGTGTGTACACGTCAACCTTCATGATGGGTTCCATCAGTTGTGGGCCTGCTTTTGGCATGGTTTGACGATAAGCTGCTTTTGAGGCTAATTCAAATGCTACGGCAGATGAATCCACGGCGTGGAACTGTCCGTCCATTAGTGTCACTTTAAAATCCAGACACGGGAAACCGGCAAGCACACCGCGATCAGACATCAATCTGAAGCCTTTTTCAATGGCTGGCCAGAATTCACGTGGCACGTTACCACCGGTTACTTTTGACTCAAACTCGTAACCTGTGCCGGGTTCACCCGGTTCGATGATGTAGTCAATTTTACCGAACTGACCGGAACCACCAGATTGTTTCTTGTGGGTGTATGAATCTTCTACCCGCTGGGTGATGGTTTCACGATAAGCAACCTGTGGTTTACCAATGGTGGCTTCAATGCCATGAGTGCGTTTAAGAATATCGACTTTAATATCAAGATGTAACTCGCCCATGCCTTTAAGGATGGTTTCGCCACTATCTTCATCGGTTTCTACGCGGAAAGAGGGATCCTCTTTGATCATTTTACCCAGCGCAATACCGAGTTTTTCTGACGCGCCTTTGTCATTAGGTGAAATTGAAATGGAAATAACCGGATCTGGGAATACCATGGGTTCCAGTGTTGCCGGCTGTTTTTCATCACACAAAGTATGACCGGTTTGCACGTTTTTCATGCCAACCACAGCGATAATGTCACCCGCCTGCGCGCCACTTAATTCGATACGCTCATCAGCATGCATTTCTACCATACGGCCGATACGTTCGGTTTTACCGGTGAAGGTATTTAACACCGTCATACCCTTGTCCATGCGACCGGAATAAACACGAACAAAAGTCAATGCACCGAAACGGTCATCCATGATTTTGAATGCCAGTGCACGCAACGGTTTGTCCGGATCAACAATGGCATACTCACCCGTCTCATTGCCTTCGAGATCGACTTCTGGCTGTGGCTTGACTTCTGTTGGGTCGGGCAGATAATCAACGGCTGCATCCAGAATTAACTGCACGCCCTTGTCTTTAAAAGCTGAACCACAATAGGTCGGGAAAAAGTCCATGGTCAAGGTGCCTTTACGGATGCATCGTTTAATGTCTTCCATTGCTGGCTCTTCGCCTTCAAGATAGACTTCCAGCACCGCATCATCCTGCTCAACGGCGGTTTCAATCAGTTTCTCACGCCATTCTTCAATATCATCAGCCATCTCTGCTGGTGGCTCTTCAATGCGATAAGCGGTGGTGTCATTATCATCGTCCCATATCCAGGCTTTACGGGTTAATAAATCGACACAGCCTTTAAACTGATCTTCAATACCAATCGGTAATACCATAACCAGCGGGTTTGCACCCAGTACATCTTTTACCTGTTTAACCACGCGGTAGAAATCAGCACCAATGCGGTCGAGTTTATTGATAAAAATAATACGTGATACTTCAGACTCATTGGCATAACGCCAGTTGGTTTCAGATTGCGGCTCAACCCCACCCGAACCACAGAACACACCAATGCCGCCATCCAGTACTTTTAATGAGCGGTATACTTCAATGGTAAAGTCTACGTGTCCGGGGGTATCAATAATATTCAGGCGGTGACCGTTCCATTCACAACTGGTTGCGGCAGATTGAATGGTAATGCCACGCTCCTGTTCCTGTTCCATGAAGTCTGTGGTAGCTTCGCCGTCATGCACTTCACCGGTTTTATGAATTTTGCCGGTCAATTTTAGAATACGCTCTGTAGTTGTAGTTTTACCGGCGTCCACGTGGGCAAAAATACCGATGTTTCTATATTTAGTTAAATCGACCATATCCTGATACTCGTAATATTTTGTGTTAAATGTTTGTTAATCTCTGAATTTTAGCCATAAGCGCATAACCTGAAAGAGATGTATTGTCCAGGGCTGCAAATGCCATTATCGCCGACTTACAGCTTCTGACGCCATGGCAGGCGTATTAGCCGACAAATTATACATGAATATACAGCACATATGTTGCGCTTTAATAAGCCCAAATCCCTACATGGAAACGCACCCATCATTATTTCCGCCTAAATCTTCAAATTTTTTATAGGCGCGTAGTGCCTCAGCCGATAAAAGATGCTTTTTACTCAAAAAGCCATGCTATAAATATGGTCTTTTACTGTGTTTGCATAGTTCGGACGGATCTATCCTGCAGTCACTGATTTTGTTTGTTTTTTAATGGTTAAATCGGCAGTGGGTCAAACCTCCTTAACGCATTAAGGACTTGCTCTAAAAGTTGACTATGTTTTTCCTGTAGTTTTACAAAAACCTGCGTCCTTTTC
>CAZYCY010000373.1:0-2627 GCA_964646145.1 uncultured Thiotrichaceae bacterium | reverse complement strand
CCATAGCCAATATATTGCGCATACATTCCCACTGCCCGGCGACCTTTATTAATTGAACCTGCTTGTTTTCTTATTTCATCTCTGGCGTTTGCAGTAATGGCTTCGAGTTTTTTATTTATGCTGAGGATTTGTAATATTTTTTCGTTATTTTCATCTTTATCCTTTTGCGTAAATAGCAGCGAAAAAGTTTCTTTAAGTGCATTGTTACGTTGCTTCTCAACGCTAAAAACATTTTCCCAATTGCCTGCTTTTGCTTCTTTTAGCATGATTTCGCTGCACTCAATAACATCCAGTAATTGTTTAGCTTTACCATTCATAACATAGCCCACCTGGTTTTAAAAAACCGCTGATAAACCGGTTGCTGGTTTTGTTCTATGCTCAACAGGAATTGATACCCAGGCTGTTTTTATTTCATTTAGAAGGGAAATAACTTCGTCTATTATGGTTACATCATTTTTCTGGTTTGCCTGCATTAGCTGACGTTCGATGTATTCATAAAGGTCTTCCAGGTTAGTCGCAAGTTCACCGCCTGCTTCTTTATTTAAGCTGGATTGCAAACCACCAATTATTGAGATAGCCTGTCCAATTACTTCACCTTTCCTGGCAATGTCTTTACGCATCATCAATCCTTTTACTGCTGCCAGCTTAGTGAGTACGCCTTCCAGCAACATTAATACCAGTCGATGCGGGTCTGCATCGGCTACACCGCCATGACTATTTACCTGATTGTAGTAAGAGACATTATTGCCCATTATATTTTCTCCTGTCTTGTCTTGTTATGTTACTTATAAAAAATGATACACCTAAAAACCAAGCAATTTAGATGCCAATCAGGTGTATTCACTGAATAATCCTGTATCAGCCCCCTCGGCTAACCTGCGAGCAAAAAGCAATGCCTCTTCGTTTGGAATTTGCCGAATAACACCTTGCGTTTCAAGGTCTATAACTTTTATCACGGTTTGCCCACTGTCATTATCCACACTGAAATGCAGTTCACGCTGTATCAATTGCATTTTCTCATTAATCTCCTGCACGACCTTATCCAGAGATACAGAATCTATAGCCTGTTGCAACTCAGCACCTGACCCTGAAGTTGCCGTAGTGGCAGGCAAATTGTTGCCGTCTTGCGGAGAATTTTGTGTGAAAGAACCTTTTTCAACCGGTGATGTTTTTTTCAGTGCGGTTACATTTACATTGCTTACATTTGTGTCATCTTTACTTATATTTATCATAAGCATCTCCATCCCATCCTTACTTTGCCCTTTTGCTCGCCTCACCTGTTATCTAGCTGGCTGCTAGCTGCGTTCTCATGCGGAAGGATAGGAGCAATAATAAACATTAAAAAAACATATACTTCTGACTAGCTTATCGACACAGCGGTGTATAACTTTAAAAAAATTGATGTTTCGTCTAGCACCTGCTCACACCAACAGGCTGGTGATCAACCTTCAGCTCTGCTGGTTTCACTTATTTAACAACATGAGGTAAGCTTGCAGTTATTTGTCTAACGATTGGTGATAGAGGATGCACGCAATAGAATATTATAGCTATGCTGATTATGTGCAATGGAAAGGTGAATGGGAATTAATAGAGGGCGTTCCAATGGCTATGTCACCAGCGCCAAACATTATTCATCAAGCCATTGCTTATAGAATTGCAATGTTATTAGGCAACCAGGTAGAAGATTGTGAACGCTGCCTCGTTCTTGGTGAGGAAGACTGGAAAATCCATGAAAATACGGTTTTAAAGCCTGATGTGGTTTTGATATGCGATGAGCAAAATGAAGATTATCTTACCAGGGCTCCAGAAATAATCGTTGAGGTGATTAGTCCCTCAACAGCGACCAGAGATGAAAAGTTCAAGTTTGAGATATATGAGAAAGAAAAAGTTTCTTTCTACCTTCTTGTCTACCCTAAAGAGTATAAAGTTAAACTGTACAAGTTAGAAAATAACAAATACATAAAAGAAGGGGATTTTTTTACTGAAACCTACCACTTTGAAGGCTTGACATGCCCGGTGAAACTAAATTTTAATGATGTTTTCAAACGCTTCAGGAAACAATAAATCAACGACTTTGACCATTCACCCCCCCCCCCTACAATACCAGCGATTCTAACTAGAAACATGGGAACAATGATTAACATCACGACTATCGTTTATTTTACTTTTTTACCTTCTTGATATCGACATAGGTGAAGGTAGATTGGCTAGCTGCTGGGTTAAAAAGTTACCTGTAGACTGCAACTGGGCAACCAGTATATCCATTGCGGTAAATTGTGCATTCAATCGTGCTTCCAGTGCTTCCATTCGTCGATCCAGCACTTCACGTTTATCACCAATGCCATCAAGTCTGTTTTGCAAACCATCACTACGGGTATCAATAATACCGTCCTGTGCCAGATAACCTGATAATGCGGAGGTAAATGCTTGCGCTTTGCCATTATCTGAGGAGAAAAATTGTTTTACATCAGACAGATTACTGGTCAGCTTTGAATCCAGTGCTGTGTTATCAATATTTAAGCTGCCTTTGTCATCGATAGTGATGCCTAAGTCTGATAAATGTGAAAATTCACTGCCGATTACACTTGCAGACAAACCCTGCCGCAAACTGTTTTGTATGCCTCTTA
>CAZYCY010000372.1:0-2636 GCA_964646145.1 uncultured Thiotrichaceae bacterium | reverse complement strand
ACCCTGGCCGCCTAAAGGCGTGGGATTTACGGATCCCCTATCGGGGACTTTAAAAGAGCATCAAAATCAGGGTCTGATACGGGTATTTTCATCCTTATTTCTTCTTAAAAAACAATTGGATAAATGAATTATCCTTTTAATGCTTGATTTTTAAAAACAAGTATAACCTAAATCCTGCTAGAGCTTGCACTCTAATATGCGCGATCACTTGCAGGATTTAGGTAGAGCAGGTTGTTTTTTATTCTATATTTTGTATCTGCTCGCGCATTTGTTCAATTAAAACTTTTAGCTCCAGCGAAGCATTGGTGCTGGAAATGTTCACAGACTTTGAGCCTAAAGTATTGGCTTCACGATTAAGCTCCTGCATTAAAAAATCCAGCCGGCGACCGACCGCTTCATCGCGCTTTAACACTGTGTTCATTTCTTTTAAGTGGCTATCCAGTCGATCCAGTTCTTCTTCGACATCCAGCTTTTGCGCTAAATGCACCAGCTCCTGTTCCAGCCGGTCGTGATTAACTTCAATGTTTAATTCATCCAGGCGATCACGTAATTTTTTCTGGTAACGCTCTTGTATCTGCGGCATGTTGTCGCGTGTTTGCTTGACGATTTGTCCGATTGATTCACAGCGTTGCAAAATAAGATCGCATAATCGCTCGCCTTCACGCTCACGGTTTGCAATCAGGTCATCCAGGGCTTTAGTTAAACTGGCTTCACTGGCAGACAACACAGGTTTCATATCCCGCTTTAATTCTTGCAGCACACCGGGCCATTGCAACACTTTTATCGGATCAACTTCCGACGGTTGATGTAACAGGTTGTTTATTTGCTGACAGGCATGAATGATCGATTGCGCCTGCTGCTGATTGATGTTTACCGCTTCAGCCTGTTGTTCATTGGCATTAAAGTGCAAAGTACATTCCACCTTGCCGCGCTTTAAACGCTGTTGCAGAATTTCCCGAAAACGCATTTCATTTACGCGGAATTCTTCCGGTATTTTTATCTGCAGTTCAAGAAAACGGTGGTTCACACTGCGAATTTCCCAGATCAGATCACCTTCATCCAGGTTTTGCTGCGTGCGTGCAAAGGCAGTCATACTTTTTGTCATAAAAAATTTCCTCAATGGCGATGCTGTTTGATAATCAGAACATCTTTTTTGATGAGTCTATCATGCCGGTGTAAGCAAGCCTCATTTAATCATTCAGCCATGTATAATAGCCGCACTTAAAATTAGAGAGTAATTCTATGCGCCCAAGCAACCGTCTGCCCGATGAAATGCGTGATATCCGCATCACCCGAAACTACACAAAACATGCCGAAGGCTCAGTATTAATTGAATTTGCTGACACCAAAGTCATCTGCACTGCCAGCGTCGAGGAGCGAGTCCCCGGTTTTTTACGTGGCAAGGGTCAAGGCTGGGTAACCGCAGAATACGGCATGCTGCCCCGCTCCACCGGCTCGCGTATGCGCCGCGAAGCGTCCAGTGGTAAACAGGGCGGGCGCACCATGGAAATCCAGCGTTTGATCGGGCGCTCACTACGGGCTGCTATTGACCTGAAGGTTTTGGGCGAAATCACCATCAACCTGGACTGCGATGTGATTCAGGCCGACGGCGGCACGCGTACAGCAAGCATAACTGGCGCATGGGTAGCATTAAACGATGCCATACAATATTTACTCGATAAAAAAAGCATCGATAAGAATCCGCTGCATCACCAAATTGCGTCTGTCTCGGTTGGTATTTACAACGGTACGCCGATACTGGATCTGGATTACGTGGAAGATTCTAACGCAGAAACCGATATGAACGTGGTGATGAACAGCGACAATGGCTTTATTGAAGTACAAGGCACGGCAGAAGGTCATCCTTACAGTAAAGACGAACTCAACAGCATGTTGGAACTAGCCGAGAAAGGCATTAATGAGTTATTTGCTGTGCAACAAGCCAGCCTTCAGAGTTAATCAACCATGAATAAAATAGTACTCGCCAGCGGCAACGCCGGCAAGGTTCGTGAAATCAACAAACTGTTTGCAGGCAGCGGCATCGAAATTGTTCCGCAGTCAGAATTCAATGTGCCAGAAGTAGCTGAAACCGGCACCACCTTTGTGGAAAACGCAATCATCAAGGCGCGCCATGCCGCCGAATGCACCGGTCTACCAGCAATATCCGACGACTCTGGCATTGAAGTGGATGCATTGAATGCGCGGCCCGGTGTTTACTCGGCACGTTACGCTGGTGAAGGTGCCAGTGACCTGGACAATAACAATTTAATGCTGAAAGAATTAACTGGCGTTGCCGAAGCCGAGCGCACTGCCCGTTACCAATGCCTCATTGTGTTTATGCGTTCACATACCGATCCTGTACCCATTATCACCCAAGGCAGTTGGGAAGGCAGAATTTTGTCAGTACCACAGGGTGATGGTGGTTTTGGTTATGACCCGATTTTTTATGTGCCCACACATGGTTGCTCGGGTGGAGAATTGCCGCTGGATATTAAAAACACCCTGAGCCACCGCGCCATCGCTTTGAATGCGATGCTGAAGGAGTTTAAGAAACATAAGTATATTTAAGTGCCCCGACTTATTGAGAAGCTACATGTAAGAGAGAAAGTAACAATTCGTATTTCACGCAGGGACTT
>CAZYCY010000371.1:0-2643 GCA_964646145.1 uncultured Thiotrichaceae bacterium | reverse complement strand
TTAGTAGTTTTGTGCTATTTAGGCAAATGGTGAGCCATTGGCTTTGATGTGGCGCATGGGAACAGGTATTTTGATTAGGCAAAGAACATTAAAAAACGTGATTCGAGCGACAGGTGTCGGCTTGCATTCAGGTAAAAAAGTATATTTAACATTACGTCCGGCGCAGCCTGATACAGGTGTCATTTTTCGCCGGGTTGATTTAGATGAACCGATAGAAATAAAAGCAATCGCATCGAATGTGGGTGCGACTTTATTATCGACAACACTTGAATGTGATGGCGTAACAATCTCTACTGTGGAGCATTTGTTGTCAGCAATGGCTGGTTTGGGCATTGATAATGTTTATGTTGATGTCAGTGCTGAAGAAGTTCCCATTATGGATGGTAGCTCAGGTCCTTTTGTATTTTTAATTCAATCTGCTGGCATTGTCGAGCAGAACGCGCCCAAGCGATTTATCCGTATTAAAAAATCAGTGGTGGTTGAAGAGGAAGGAAAATGGGCGCGGTTTGATCCATTCGATGGATTTAAGGTGAGTTTTGCCATTGATTTTGATCACCCTGCATTTAAAAACAGCCCATGTACTGCTGAGATTGATTTTTCAACCACGTCATTTGTGAAAGAAGTGAGTCGAGCGCGTACCTTTGGCTTTATGAGTGATATCGAAGCATTGCGTAAAAACAATCTGGCATTAGGTGGCAGCATTGATAATGCCATCGTGGTTGATGAGTATCGTGTGGTAAATGAAGACGGCTTACGCTATGAAGATGAATTCGTCAAACATAAAATTCTGGACGCAATTGGTGATTTATACTTATTAGGTCACAGCTCTATCGGTTCTTTTTCAGGTTACCGCTCTGGTCATGCACTGAATAATAGATTACTTAAATCCCTATGTGCAGATCCGAGCGCGTGGGAAGAAGTGACTTTTGAAGATGAAAAAGCCTCTTCACCCATTTCATACACGCAGCCATTGCAGGCGTTTTAAAGGGCATCACTATTTAGGGCATCTCTAAAAATAGAAGCACGATTTATATTCACGAATTAGTAGAGACGCTCTAAGTTCTGCCGCAAAGTTCTAAATTTATTTTTTATTTTTGCTGGTGCAATCATCAGGCTTGCCATGACGGGCAAGGTTTAACAGTGCTGCTTTTAGTGGCTGATGGTCAAGACTGTTAGCGGATTGTGATAATAACTCAGCAGTTTTTTTACTTATTTGTGGTCGCTGTTTCTCCCTCTCAGACATTATTCGTCGCTGGCGGGGGTTCATCTGGTCAGCACTGGCTGCGCTATATCGTGTACTGATTTGCACATGATGAATAATTGGCACTTGTTCGTCGTCATTGCCTGTATTCACGCTGCTTTCACGTACAAACTGAAGTATTTGGGGGCTAAGTTGGCGTAGCTTGGTTGTCCACACGGGAGAGTCAGTAATTAACATCAAGTTTTGATTACGAATATTGGCTACCTCAACGTGATTGCGGCATTCAATAGGCAAAATTTTCTGTAATAATTGCGTATATTGAGCAAGTTTCCTGGCATGGTTCAAAAGTTTGCGGTTAATTTGTTGGTTTAATGGCTTCATGGTGTAAAAAATTAATAGATTTAGCTATACTTGCAAATCTGCGGTCCGATACTACTCGTTATGAATGTCATTTTTGTTGGGAAATTTATGGGTAAGCCACTCCGTTGTCAGTTAGATGGCAAACGGCAGTTACTTGCAAGTACCGTTATTATAAGCCTTTTTGTCGGTTTATTGGTTGCTGGTGGCTATTGGTATGGAAAAACACATGCCGTAGTAAATGAGCTGATTGCGCTGGAATATGATATTTCCAAACAAAAAGAATTGATTCACGAGACGCGACAATCGGCAACCACTGAGTTTGATATTCTTGCTATGCGTTTAGGTAAAATGCAGGCGAATGTTATTCGTTTAAACGCATTAGGGCAACGTTTGGTTAAAGTTGCAAAGCTGGATGCAGAAGAGTTCGATTTCCAGAATGCCCCGTCTTATGGTGGTCCTGCTGAAGCAGAAAGTGTTGTTGGTATTCATTTTTCTTCCATCAATCTTGATGGCGTTATCTCAAGCTTGAACCAGCAGCTAACCAGTCGTGAAGCACAACTCGACGTGATTGAAGAAGTGATAATGAACCGTCAGTTAAAAAGTGACTCTATACCGCGTGGTCGCCCGATAAAGAGTGGCTGGTTATCATCCAACTATGGTATGCGCGCTGACCCGTTCACTGGAAAGCTTGCCATGCATAAAGGCAAGGACTTTGCGGCTAAAGAGGGCAGTGCAGTCATCGCGGTTGCCAACGGTGTGGTCACGTGGTCAGGTACGCGTTCTGGATTCGGCAATTTAGTTGAAATTAACCATGGTAACGGTTATGTCACTCGTTACGGACATAATGCCGAGTTGCTAGTAGAGGCTGGCGATCGTGTAGTAAAAGGTCAGTCCATTGCGACTATAGGCTCAACAGGGCGCTCAACAGGGCCTCACGTTCATTTTGAAGTACTTAAAAATGGTCAACAGGTTAATCCCTCAAAATATATTGCTTTAAAGTAATAAATCCGTCGTTGCGAGCAATTTTTCAAGCAATATCATATAACACCAGCCCGCAGTTTCAGGCATAATACAGAATATTT
>CAZYCY010000370.1:0-2651 GCA_964646145.1 uncultured Thiotrichaceae bacterium | reverse complement strand
TATTTGTAAGATTTTCAACGAAGTTATTGAGTCTCTCAAGTGCGAAGATGCCAATTATGAGTTTTTAGAGATGCCCTAAGGACTCAGGATCAAATAACTTACGAAACTTAACTTGCCTTTTTGCTCCAGCTTGAATGATCTCAAATCGTTGCGTAGCGCAACTATGCGCCTTTTGAGATCATCCAATCTGAAACAAAAATTCGGCGTTAAGTTCCGCATCTTATTTAATCCTGAGTCCTAAACACTTAAAATCATTGTGCCTTGCAGACAATAATGACAAAATCAAAACACCCCACCATAATCGGTTGCATACCGGCACGATATGCTTCATCACGGCTGCCAGGTAAGCCTTTGCGTGACATTGCGGGCAAGCCGATGATTCTACACGTGGTCGAAAAAGCAAAATGCTCATCAGCACTAACAGATGTTGTGGTATTAACCGATGACCAGCGTGTTTTTGATGTTGTCCACTCCGCAGGTTATAAGGTGAGCATGACCTCTGAAAACTGCGCATCGGGTACCGACCGAATTGCCGAATATATGCAATACTCTGATGCAGATATTTTTGTCAATATTCAGGGTGACGAGGTCGCACTCAATCCTGAGCATATAAACCGACTGGTTAATGAGTTCATTAAGCAGCAGCATCCTCAAATGGGCACACTTGCTCATTGGTCTACCGATAAAACCATTTTAGCAGCACCTTCAAATGTTAAAGTTGTCAGCTCTATAACGGCTAATGCGCTGTACTTTTCCAGAAACATGATTCCGGTCACACAAAATGGCGACTTTGCGGACAAAGGTCAAATTCACATTGGCGTTTACATTTACACGCGTGAGACATTAAGTAAACTTATGCGTCTGGAACAAACACCGTTAGAACAGATCGAAAAACTGGAACAGCTTCGCGCTCTGGAAAATAATATTTCTATTTTTGTGGTCACGCTTGATCACTATCATGGGTTGGCAGTAGACACACCTAATGATCTGCTTAAAGCCAGGAAGTTGTTTAGCCCGCAAGTGTAAACACATTTTAAAAACACGGTATTTTCTAAATAGTTACTCTAGTATTCGCGTTTGCCTGCTGATATCAGTTAAAATCTAAATCATTGCTTTTTTAAATTCGGAAACTATGGGTAGGCAGCTTAATAAAACATTAAAACAAAGGCTGAAGTGGTGGTGGCAGACTCGCATACTTGGGATTTTTCGTGTGCGCATAAAAAACATGGTAAGTAGCGGTTATCATAAGACAGCAAGTCCGATACATTTCGATAAAAAAGCGACTGATCTTGCCACGCCCGATGAATCCGGGATAACCGTCATTCTGACTGCTTACAGAAGAGTCGAATACCTTGAGGAGCAAATCGCAAGCCTGCGAAATCAGAGCATACCGCCTGCGGAAATCTGGGTATGGTTCAATGCCAGCCCCGATCAGCAAATTGATGTTTCTGCGCTGGTTGACCGGGTAATCATATCCAATAGTAACTGGCTGTTCTGGGGGCGTTTTGCACTGGGCAATCTTGCAAGAACAGGTTATGTTGCCTTTCTTGATGACGACATACTGCCACAACCTCGATGGTTTGAAAGTTGTTTGAACACCATTAATAATGGATACGACGGGATTCTGGGTGGCTCAGGCGTCATTCTCCCGCTTAACGGCGGTTACTCCAGTAAAAACAAGGCCGGATGGAATGGCAGGCAACTTAAACAGGTTGCAACGGTTGATTTAGTGGGCCATGCCTGGTTTATGCGCAAGAAGCATCTGCAATACATGTGGAGAGAAGAGCCTTATTCATGGGATAACGGTGAAGATATTCATCTCAGCTATATGGCATTGAAACATGGCGGCGTAAAAACCTTTGTGCCACCTCACCCCGAAGATGATCAATCTGTGTGGAGCTGCCGTCCTGACTTTGGAAAAATAGTGGGCAGAAAAAAGGTGGCCACTTTCAAAACCAGCGGACATAAAAACATCCGCTCGGAAATCGTTGATGCCTATCGACAGGATGGCTGGGAAATTACTCAGCTGCTGTCCCCAAATCGTGAGAAAACATTTTCCGGGGATTTGAAAAAATTCAACTTGAAGTTAAAGCAAAAAGAGAACTTCTCTTTGCTCAGATTTGGCGATGGCGAAATGATTGTGATCAATGGTGAGAGCATCGATCTGTCTCTAAAATGCAATGGTGAGCATAAATATATGCCGGGCAATGAAGTCGATGAAAACTTCCGCCAAATATTAACAAACGCTGTTACCTTTAAAGCTCCGCAGTATTTTGTTGGTCTGGCATGCAGATGTTGTGTTGGAGACAATGAATGCGATCAATTAAGGCATCAATCACAACAGGACGAAGAAAATCTGACCTGGGCAAATATATTTGTGAATGCCAACTACCCGCTTTTTCTTGAGACAACGGTAGCTGAACTTAACAAGCGTGTGGTAAATATTATTTGTCATGAAAAAGCCAAGCTGGATAAATTACCGGTAGCGATAAAGCAGGATTTTCGGGTTGGTGGCAATGCCTGGGTCAATGATTATGACCACGTACTTGAGCAGATGTCTCAATATATTGTTGATAACACGATCGAAGATGAAGTGTTTATTTTTTGTGCTGGCGTATTAAGCAATATGCTTATTTATGAGTTAACTCGTA
>CAZYCY010000369.1:0-2652 GCA_964646145.1 uncultured Thiotrichaceae bacterium | reverse complement strand
CGCCTTAATCTGACCTATTTTGAATCTCAATCTTCACCTCCAGAATAAATAGAGACGCCCTAAATAGAAGCACGATTTATGAGTAGTGCTACACGGATGTGGCGTTTACGAAGCAAAGGATGGAGACGCATCTAGCCGCAGTTTACAGACCTAAAATATCGTTAAATAGTTCACTATTCTCCTCCTTTTTGGGTAAAAAATGCACTATTTTCTGCACTCCATCCTTAGGTTCGTAAACGCCACATCCTTGTGCCACTGCTCCCTAAATCACACTTCTATTTTTTAGAGATGCCATAAAAACTGATTGGGGGTCGAATGACGAGTAGGAAATCTGCCTTTAAATCATGGGCTATGCTGAGCTCTCTGCATATTATTCTCAGTGTGACAAACATTAACACTTATTATTCTAATTCATTATAATCTCATCCTTCAAATTCACCAACTTTCGCAAAAAACGATGACAAATAACAACATGTCTCATTTTATGACAAAAGCAGGCAATTATGGTCTGCAAGAATTTATTGAAATTATGGGCGAGTTATCTCAGATGAGTGGCAGAAAAGGTCTGCTATCGCGACAACAAAAAGAGCTCATCACACTCAGTCTGGCTTTATATAAAAACTGTCAGCGCTGTATTACTATCCACAGCAAAGAAGCAGGCAAGCTTAAAGCAACAGATTTACAATTAGGCCATGTAAAAAAAGTGATGTTTTTCATGAATGCCACCCCTCATGGTGACAGTAATTTGTGGCATGACTGGGTGGCTAACTGGAAAGATTACAGTTACTCAAAAATTAAGGAAAGGCAACAATTAAGAGAAATGGTAGCACTGGCAATCTCGATTGTTATGCAACATGAGAAACAGATTAACCTGCATTTAACTGCTGCCTTAGATGTCGGTATCTCAATTGAACAGATATTTGAAATTGTCCCACTGGTAATGCTGATGGATGGCGCGCCAACACTTTCACAAATTCCAGTAATACTTCGATGTTATGAAGAGTATCAAGATCTGCGCACAAAAAACCATTGACTTATGTCATGTCTTTTTAGTTCAATAGGGGTAGAGTCATCTCATAATCCGGGAGACTATCTGAAAGCAGTACTAGAAAAATGTAGCTACAGTCGTCAGGCTATCTGTAGAGGATGAAGAAATCCTCCTGGTTGATATCTCTAATTTAAGCACAGGAAATGAAAATGATTACATACAAAGAGCTTAACGAACAAAATCATCGTATTACAGAACTGTCCAATGTACTTCGTTATCTGCTAAAAGATCGCACCATGTGCGATACGCAGTCTTGTTGTGAACTCTTCAATAACTACGTAATGCTGGTGCAGCAGCATATAGAAACCGTTGACAAGAATATGTACTGCGACCTACTGAGCAGTAAGGATCAAAAAACCAATAACGTTGCCAGAAATTTCATGTCAGGCTCCGTAGAAGTGAAGAAAATATTAAAAAGCTTTACCAGGCAGTGGTGCCCGGTAAAAAATAATAATGCATTAAAGATTAAAGATCACCAGCAGTTTTTAGATTCTATTGATGAACTATTTGATATTGTTTTGCAGCGTATACAGGATGAAACCGAACACCTTTATCCGCTAGTACGCAATCTTGCAGCTTAAACACTTTTCAGATTAAATTCAGCCAGCAATGGTGTATGGTCAGACAGCCGATCCCATGGCTGATCGTGCAAGCGCTGGCAATGAGTAACATCAAGACCACGATAGTAAATACGATCCACTGGCAGCATCGGTAATGCTGCTGGAAAGGTGCGGGCGTAGGAGCCTCGCATAGTTTTAAAAACTTCTTTAACACCTAGGTCCTGATGCAAGTAACGCTCCGCACGACCGCGCCAGTCATTAAAATCACCGGCAATAATAAGCGGCTCATCCGCTGGCACATGAGAAGCGATTCGTTTAGCCAGCGTTGCAAGTTGAGACGCTCTTTCACGCCCGAATAAACCCAGATGAACACAAATGATATGAATTTTTTGTTCGACACTGGGTACCTGAATAATGCCATGCAGCAGGCTACGGCTAGCTAAACGCATAAATGAAACATTAATGTTTTCCCATTCAATAAACGGGTACTTACTTAAAATTGCATTCCCGTGGTGACCGGACTTGTAGATGGCGTTTTTACCGTAGGCATGATGGTGCCAAACCTGATCGGCAAGAAATTCAAATTGCCGGTTATTCGGCCAGTCATCAAAGCGGCTATGGGATATAGTGCGTTCTCCGTGAATTTCCTGTAAAAGTAACACGTCAGCATTTACCATACGCAATGACTCTTTTATATCGTGCAGGATAAAGCGAAGATTTCCAGTGCTAAACCCTTTGTGAATGTTATAAGTTAGAACTTTAATAGAGATGTCAGGCATTTGTTTACTAAGTCATTCGGTTTTTAGTTTGTTCAGGTACAATATAAGCTGCATATAAAGCGTTGCATAAGTATTCGCAGTGCGTACTTTTGAAACACGCCGTAAATATATCCCCATGTTGATCAAAGCGGGGCTTGACGGTAGCATTCATGCTACCGACAGTTTAAAAAGTACACACTGCAAATACTTATGCAATGATTAATATAAACTAATTTGTAACTACTCAGCGTAATTTTGGAAAAGGACGCAGGTTATTGATTTTTAA
>CAZYCY010000368.1:0-2664 GCA_964646145.1 uncultured Thiotrichaceae bacterium | reverse complement strand
GGAAAGCGCGCACCGCACCGAGATAACTCATGGTGATGATGGCAGCATCATCTCGGTTTTGCATCATATGGCGACCGGCTTTGGCAATGGCGGCGAGACTGTAAGAGCTGATGTCGTGCGCGGTGTTGAAGCCATCACGGGTGATGTTGTCCAGGTAATCACCTTCCAGCATTTCTTTTGGTGCAAAGGCGACTGAGTGAACAATAATGTCCAGGCTATCCCAGTAGTCATCGAGATGATCGAAAACCGCTTCGATTTGCTCGTCATCTTCAACATCGCAAGGCACAACAATGTCAGAGTCGCATTGTCCTGCTAATTTTTCGACGCGTTCTCTTAGTCTCTCGCCCTGGTAGGCAAATGCCAGCTGAGCACCTTCGCGGTGCATCGCCTGTGCAATGCCCCAGGCAATGGAACGATTGCTCGCAACACCGAAAATTAATACCCGTTTGCCTTGTAAAAAACCCATTAGTCGCTCCCCACATATAGATGGTATATGATTGTTGTTATTGTTAGTCAGCTGGTTGTTGGTCATCTGCTAGGAGCTTGTCCGAGAATGGAAACCGTAGCGAAAAATCGAGATTTTTAGTCCAGTTTTTCGAACATTTGAGGCGAATAGCACCGCTATTTAACGAAAATGTTCGGAAAAATGGGCAAAAATATCGGTTTTGCAGTAGGTTTTCCATTCTCGGACAAGCTCCTAGTCTGTGTTGTAAAATCAGACGGAACATATTAGGCGGATTATACTCATAAAATCAACTATAAAAGTAAAAACAAAGTATTTCATGTATCAAAAATTATTGTCAGATTTACTGTACAAGCTGTTTGCGGTAAAAATTAAAGCCCAGCCGTTGCGTTCAAGGCATGCTTTCTTCTTTTTATTATTATGTCTACCGATGACATCGCACGCTACCCCTGTTCCCGCTATGGGCATGGGTTATGAGCCGAAATATGGTGTGGACTTCACCCATTTTGACTACGTGAATCCTGATGCACCAAAAGGCGGTGAGTTAGCTCTAATGGGGCTAGGCACCTTTGATAGCCTGAACCCGTTTTTGCTGAAAGGCATCTCCGCTGGCGGGCTGGGTACCCTGGTTTTTGAAAGCTTGCTGGAAAGAAGCCTGGATGAACCATTTAGTATGTACGGTCTTATTGCTGAATACTTTTATTTAGCGGACGACGAACTGTCGGCAACTTTTTATATCAACCCGTTAGCAAGGTTTTCCAATGGTGATGCAATAACAGCCGAAGACGTAAAATACTCATTTGATACCCTGATGAGCAAGGCAGCCCATCCGCAATTTCGTGTGTATTTTGGTGATATTGAATCGGCAACAGTGATCGATCGCTTAACCATTCGATTTAATTTTAAAAATAAAAATCGTGAGCTGCACATGATTGCTGGTGAAATACCGATCTTCTCTAAAAAGTGGGCAGGTGATACCCCCTTCGAGAAGCTTAGTGATACCAAACCGATTGCCAGCGGCCCTTATACGGTTGAAAGCTTTGTTCGAGGCAGAAACATCAGATATGTCAGAGACCCAAATTACTGGGCAGCCGATTTGCCAGTGCGAAACGGTATGTTTAATTTTGATCGAATAATCTATAAATACTATAAAGATTCAACCATTGCACTTGAAGCATTCAAAGCTGGTGAATTTGATTTCTTTTTTGAACATCACTCAAAGCGCTGGGAACGATCACACAGTGGACCACGTTACGATTCAGGTGAAATCGTAAAAAAAGGTCTGCCGCATAACAACAATGCAGGCATGCAAGGTTTTGTATTCAATACCAGGCGAGATAGATTTAAGGATGTTCGAGTCAGACGTGCACTAAGCCTAGCTTATGATTTTCAATGGGCGAATAGAAAGCTTTTTTTTAATCAGTATGTTCGCGCATACAGCTTTTTTAGCAACACTGATCTAGCAGCACAGGGCTTGCCAAAGGGGGACGAACTGGCTTTACTGGAAACCTACCGTCATCAACTGCCTGAAGAAGTTTTTACCAGGCATTGGCAACCAGCAACAACGCTACCGCCGTATAGTTTACGTGGTAATTTAATACAGGCACGGGATTTATTGCGCGACGCAGGCTGGACCATTCAGGACGGTGTGCTTAAAAATCAGCAAGGCGAAAGATTCATCTTAGACATTGTACTGGTACAGAAAGGTTTTGAACGCATTATTGCTCCATATGCGCATAATCTGAAAAAATTGGGCATTGAAACAAAATTTAGAACAGTCGATTTATCACTTTATATGCGCAGGTTAGATACCTTTGATTTTGATATGGTGGTGACCAGTTTTGTGACTTCTGTTTCACCAGGCAATGAATTAATGACCATGTTTCATTCCAGTGGTGCCAATTTGAAAGGCTCGAATAATTTACCCGGTATAAACAATCCCGTTGTTGACTCATTAGTAACACGCATTATCCAGGCTGAAAATCGGCAACAGGTGGTTACTGCGTCACGCGCACTCGATCGTGTGCTGGTCAATGGTGAGTATCTGGTGCCAAACTGGTTCATTGATTTTCATCGAATTGCTTTCTGGAATAAATTTGGAATTCCTGATACCGTGCCATTGTATTTTGATCCGACAAGTTGGTTGCTAAAAACCTGGTGGATCGACAAGACATTGAATAATGAATAATGAATAATGAATA
>CAZYCY010000367.1:0-2677 GCA_964646145.1 uncultured Thiotrichaceae bacterium | reverse complement strand
CAAAGTCATTTTGAGCGCAGATCGATTAAACATCACCATTGTATAATTCCCCAGATGCTCTGCTTTGCTACTATTTATCGTTGATTGTTTACTGCCTGTGAAGAAAAAATTTATCACGAAACAGTTCTTTTCAACCCCACCCTGCGACCACTGACTCATGTGCCTTGTCAATGATGACAAATTGTAGCTTATTGCAAACCCGTATCACCGCTTGCACCACGACTAACTTCAAGCACATTGGTAAGTTGAGAAATTTTATCCATGATTCGTGTGAGCTGTTGTAAATCTCGAATTTCAATAGTCACTGCCATGCGTGCAGTTTGCTCTTTTTTATTTGACATAGTGTTAACTGCAATGACGTTTACTTTATCGTCTGACAGCGTTCTTGTTATATCCGTTAACAAACCATGACGGTCATTTGCCTGAACAAGAATGTTTACCGGATAATTTTCTGTCTCACTATCACCCCATTCAACCTCAATCAAACGTGCCCGCTCTTTTTCTTTTAAATGAAGGATGTTTTTACAGTCAATACGGTGCACACTTACCCCCCTGTCTTTGGTGATAAAACCAACAATTTCATCATGCGGCACCGGCATACAGCAGTTGGCAATGCTGGTTAATAAATTACCAACACCTAAAACATTGATATTACCGGCACTTGATTTTTCTCCGGATTTCTTTGCAGTTTTGTATTGTGTCGTAGCACGGGCAGGGATGCTAGCTTGTCTTGCCTGGCTTTCATCCAGCTCATGCAACATGGATGACATTTGTGAAACGCTGATATCACCCCGCCCCAAATATGTATAAAAATCATTTATTGAATCCAGTTTAAAGTGTGCCACTATTTTTTTAAGGTCGGGCTTAATGCCGTGACGTTTAAATTCACGGTCACATAAGGCTTTACCTTCGGCAAGATTTTTTTCTTTATCCTGTTTTCTAAACCAGCCTCTAATTCTATTTTTTGCACGTGCAGTTTTTATGTAGCCCAGATGTGAAATAATCCAGTCTCGCCGTGGTGATGCTTCTTTTGCAGTTAATATTTCTATGCGTTCACCATTTTTTAGCGGGTAAGTTAACTGCACAATGCGACCATTAACCTTTGCGCCGCGACAACGGTGACCGATTTCTGTATGCACTGCGTAGGCAAAATCCAGCGCTGTGCCGCCATCTGGCAAGTCAATGACACGCCCTTTCGGGGTTAGCACGTAAACACGATCATGAAACATTTCTGAGCGGAAACATTCCATCAGCTCTTCATCATTAGTCTGCGAGGTATCGAGTAATTTTCTTAAAGATTCAACACCAGATTGCATATTGCCTGATTGTATACTACCAGTTTTGTTGCCGGTTTCTTTGTAACGCCAATGTGCCGCTACACCATGCTCAGCAAATTCATGCATTTGCTGTGTTCGAATTTGGATTTCAATGGGTTTCCCGCGCAACCCGTAGACGGCGGTATGTAATGACTGATAACCATTTTTTTTTGGATTGGCAATGTAGTCATCAAATTCTTTATTAATGTGTCGCCATTGTGCATGTATCAAACCCAGCACTACATAACACTCTGCAATAGTGTCCAGCACAACTCGCACTGCTCGAACATCAAACAACTCATCAAAGCTGCAACGTTTTTCAGTCATTTTTTTCCAGATGCTATAGATGTGCTTAGGGCGACCGTAAATTTCTGCTGTTATCCCTTCCCTGCTGGTTTGTTGTTTTATTTTATCAACGATATCAGTGATGAACTGTTCCCGCTCTTCACGCTTTTCGTGTAGGTTTCCGGCGATTTGCTTATAGGTATCCGGCTCAAGATAACGAAACGCCAGGTCTTCCAGCTCCCACTTCAACTGACCGATACCGAGTCGATTGGCAATAGGGGCAAATATTTCCAGGCTTTCTCTGGCGATCTGCTGTCGCTCAATAAGGTCGGCTAATTTTAATTGCCTTAATCGCTGTACACGATAGGCCAACTTTATTAACACTGCACGAACATCATCAACCATGGATAACAGCATACGACGTAAGCGCTCAACCTGTTCTGGTGATGCATCATCTTGTTCACCATGAAATTCGTGCAATTGTATGACGCTTTTCAGCAGCAGGATAATATCTTTGCCATAGGTTTTTTGCAGAATATCCAAATCAACTTTATTTATTACTTGTAAACTGCTCAGCAGTGCAACAACAAGCGTGGTTTCATCACTACCAAGCTCACTAAGTAACAAGGCAACATCAAGGGGGTTAGGTAATGCGCCTTTTACAGGCAGATTCCACGCCTGTTCGCAGGCAAGACGCAATAAATTATTTTCTTCAACATCAAAGCCGACTAACTGATGCAAGTACTGATCAATGGTGAAATCTTTTGTTATTTGATTGAAATAACGCGTTTTTTTCATTGTTATATCTGTCTATCTGTACATTAGATAGTACTAATTGGTTAAATCCAACTGGGCGATTAAATAAGATGTCTATGCATTTGACTCAGGATAATTTTATTGAAGCATGAAATCGAATACTTTTTCCGTAAAAAGGCAAACTTTACCTATTTTTTTACACTTTTTGCGGCTAAATAATTTCCTGATTAGCCACGAACTTCTGCCACAATTATAAATAGTCAATAAACACCGCGTCATTCCTGTATGTTTTTAGCAGGAATCCATGCCCCACCAACTAG
>CAZYCY010000366.1:0-2682 GCA_964646145.1 uncultured Thiotrichaceae bacterium | reverse complement strand
TATTTATCAATGGCAGATTAATAACATTTATGTTCAAATGCCAATATTTTCGTAAAGCGTCCAACTCAGGGGTTAACTAAATGCAAGCAAATCCAGCACCCGAGAATCGTGAGTCAATAACACCTAAAACGTTCATAGCAAAGGTTTTTCGCTATCTATAAAAGGAAAAAATTACTTTTATTGCATGTGTTATTGACCGGTCAGTAGAAAATTTTTTCTGGCATGTATTTTGCTTACACTATGTTATCAATAACACACGAGGGTAAAACAGTGGAATTTAAAAACAATAATTTGAGAGAAATATTACTTATAGAAACGTCTGCATGGTTTCTGGTCATAGGCATTATTTACACATTTTATCAAACAACATTCTAAAGGACTGCAAATAAGCCAGCACGAAATCCATATCAGTACGCAGTAATTAACCCTTACCGATTATCAAACATTATGCATCAAGTCAAAAAAAAATTAGTGTGTGAAGAAGATCTGCGTTTAGTCATCGATAATTTGCCGAGCATGATTGCTTATGTAGATTCAACAAAAAAATATCGCATCATTAATCGTGCATATCATGAATATTTTGGCGCCAGTGAAAATGAAATTATTGGTAAACATGCCAGTGAAGTCCTGGGTAATAATTTTTACAGCATTGTAAAAAAATATATTGATATTGCATTATCAGGCAAAAATGTAGCATGGGAAACACACCATTCTGATTCTGATAATAAAGAGTATGTTTTATCATTTAAGCTTATACCCTATGTTGATGCAAAAAATAATAATAACGGCTACCTTGTCGTTGTCGAGGATGTAACAGAGCAAAAGCGGCTTCAACTCCAGCTTGAAGCGCTAAACCATTCTCTTGAAGACAAGGTAAAAAAACGCACCCTACAACTTGAGAAAGAGCTGAAAACGCGGAAAACTCTGGAAAAAGTGCTGCGTCAGGTTGCAGATCAGGATCCATTAACCAAGCTATTAAATCGCCGCTCTTTTATTGTACGAATCAATCATGAAATAAGCAGGTCGCATCGATATAAAAATGAATTGTCATACATGATTATTGATATTGATTACTTCAAAAAAATTAATGACACATATGGGCATTTAACGGGCGATGCAGTATTAAAAGCATTTGCAATAAAAATATCAAGCATCCTCAGGGACAGTGATTTTATTGCTCGTATAGGTGGCGAAGAGTTCGCCATTGCACTTCCAAATACGAGCATGAATTCCGCCAACAAGCTGGCGGAGAGAATTCGAAAAGAAATTGAAGAACATATTGTTCAACACAAAAACAAAAGCATTAACATTACCGTTAGCATAGGGTTATCCAAGCTAATACTTAATGAGAAGAGCATCGAAGGGGTTTTCAGTCGTGCAGACTCCGCACTTTATCAGGCGAAAAACTCCGGGCGTAACAAAGTTTGCGTGGCTGTTTAGTTGTGCATTGTAATAGTTCCGACTTAACCCCTAGCAGGCTGTTGATTTTCTCTCAGGCGGCACGATACTGCGTTAAAACTGGCCTCAAAATGCGGGGTCACGAAGTGGCAGACTCGTAACTTCTCAATAAGTCGGGGCAGTCTATCGTTTTGAGACTGACGGTAGCATGGATGCTACCGTCAAGCCCCGCTTTGGTAAACATGGGGACGTATTTACGGCGTGTCCATCCTTTGCTCCGTAATCGCCACATCCATGTGGCACTACTCTCAAAATGATAGACTGCCCCGACTTATTGAGAAGTTACGCAAACTCTATGTAAACTGCGCTTTTTCGACCAATTTTTCCTTGTCTCACACTCACCTGAGAGAAAATAAATAACCTGCTAGAACATTAACGTTTGCCTGGCATCTTCAATACTTTCCTTATTGCCTTCGATATTAATAATATTTATCTCTGAATCCAGCCCTAATCGTGTAAAAGCAGGCACTTTCGACCAGTCTTCTGGCAGTTGGTGCTCACTAACAAAGCCACCCTGTAACAATGCGACCTGCACCAGATCAACCGGACTAGCACTACTGCCACTGCTATAATCAAAGTTGTTGCAATGTTTAACCACATCCACCATAGCGTCTGAAAAATTCCAGTCCTTTAAAATCATTTCACCGACCACCCCCTGCAACTCATCAATAACCTCATTTAACCCTGCAGCATCATTAAATAGATCATCATCGTTTTCTGCAATCATCAGTATCGGTAAAGTACCAATGTTATGCACCAGGCCCGCGAGCAAAGCTTGCTCTCTACTAATGTCGCTCATCGTCATCGACATCATCTGACAAATAGCTGCCACATCAACAGAAGTACTCCAGATAGATCTGAATTTTTCATCCAATATTGCTGAAGTCGATTGAAACATTTGCTTCATCGCGAGATTCATAACCAAATCCCGCACCAGGCGAAGACCAAGACGAGTAACTGCCATTTGCAAATCATCAATGGGGTTTCGTGGTCTGTACAATGGACTGTTTACGACTTGAATCAGTCTTGCTGAAAGCGAGGCATCCCGACTAAGTGCATTAGCCACCTGTTCTGCTGTTGAATCTTCACTTTCAACGGCATCACGTATTTTTAAGGCGACTTCAGGCAATGATGGCAATACGAGACTGTCATCCTCTACTGCTGCTTTTAGTTCGTTAAAAAACAACTCAGCTTTACTGTTCATTCAGATACTTCCTATTTCCC
>CAZYCY010000365.1:0-2683 GCA_964646145.1 uncultured Thiotrichaceae bacterium | reverse complement strand
AAACCGCCACCAAACCACCAGACGGGGTCTTCATTCTCTTTAGCGGCGATAAAAAATCTTACGTTGGCATGTGACGTCGGAATTTTCGGGTTTTCAGGATGAATCACCAAGGATACGCCCATTGCCTGAAATTGCCGACCAGCAAGTTCCGGGCGGTGCGCCGTTGCTGAAGCCGGCAGTTCGTCACCACTTACGTGAGAAAAATTGACTCCGGCCTGCTCGAAAACATTACCGCCGCTTAATACCCGGGTGATACCACCGCCATTGCCCGATTCTCGTTGCCATTCATCAATAATAAAATCTTCTTTACCATCTTCTTTTGCCAGTGCGCTACAAATAGTTTGCTGTAATGCTATTAAGTAATCCTTAACGGCATGGATGTTAGGTTGATCCTTGTTATTCATTATTTTTTTACTGGCTAATTTCTAAGAACTTTATTATCGCACAGACGAATTATTTTTGATGATTTACTATTTTGTTTTTTATTTGCAATAAGAATTTTATCAACCTGATGGTGAAAATAGTGGTGCAGTTCAAGAGCGTTTTTTGCTGGTTTTTTGCCTGCCAGGTTGGCACTGGTTGAAATAATGGCATGCCCCAAGGCGTTACACAATCGTTGCACTTCATCGTGACTACTGATGCGAATACATAGTGTTTTGCTGTCACCAACTAGCCATGACGGTGCAGCAGGGCTTGCCTTAATAATCCAGCTTGTTGGTTGAGTGTTCTGAGTGAGGCTTGCTTCCTGTTTTTTTGTTATCTGAATCAGGCAGCGTATTTGCTTGATGTTTGCCGCCAGCAAAATAAATTGTTTGTTTAACGGTCGCTGCTTAATGGCATTGATTTTTTCCACAGCATCCTGGTTATAGGGGTCACAGCCAAGACCATAGATGGTGTCCGTGGGATAGGCAATAATACCGCCATGATTGATGATATGCACCGCATGGCGAATGGAAAAACTACTGGCCATAATGTATTACTACCCTAATCCTCTCATAGAAACACGATGCTAGCACAAGCTGATTTAATCATTCCGAGAAAAATTTACATGCCTCTGCATTTAACTCAGCATTATTATGAGGTCAGGACGCAGGTACTGTGCTCAGTTAAATGCAGAGACATGAAAATTTATCATTTTAAAATACTCCGCCGAACCTTCTGTGTCAGAATAGTTAAAAACGCTATATTTTCCCCATGCTGTTGATTTTATGGCTTGCGCTATCATTCGCATTTCTATACAGGAATTAGAGGATTCGATAACTATTCATGCTCGCATACTGACCTTGGATGCACTAAATATTACACCGCACCTGGCATTGCGATTGATGTTGTAAGAGGTGTTACAGGTAGTCCCGGTTTCCTCCAGAGAACGCCCCTAGTAAACAATGCTCTGTACTGCATTATTGCGAGCCTGATCGAGTTTGCTGGCTGCCTGCTTGATCATGTCATCGGCAGAAATTATCGCCTGATTGCCACGATAATAATGGACGCCAATACAACCGTTGATGGTGAAATTGCCTGCGCTGGTTTTGTAAGCGCGGTTGTTAATCATGGCGAGTATGCGTTCTATTGCTGTGCGTCTGTAATCTTTGATTATTGAGTGGTGCATAATTATGCCAAAGATGTTACGGTCCATTTTAGCGACAACATCGGTTGGTCTGACTACACGACGTAAACGTCTAAACTGGCTGATTAATATTTCATTGCTAATGTGCTCGCCGTGTGTGCTACTGATGTCTTCAAGCTCGCGCAGCTCTACCAGAATCAGGCAGACACCACCACGGCGGGTAGATGCCTCCAGTAGGTGAGCTTTCAGGTTTTTCATTAAAAACTTCTGGTTGCCAGCTCCGGTTAATTCATCCAATAGTGTCAGCTTTTTCAGGTTTTTTATGGTTTGTTGCAACCGTCGTGAGGTTTCAAGTAAATCGTTTTGCAATGCAGCAACACGAGCAGCGGCATTAACGCGAGCAGCAAGCTCCTGAGGGTTGGGAGGCTTGCAAAGATAATCATCTACCTCATTATCAAATGCTTTAACCAGATATTCGATCCCATCGTGTGCGGTAAATAAGATGATGGCAGTGTATGTGCCTTTTTCTTCGTCTCTTTGTCGAATGTGCTGGGTGAGTTCCAGGCCATCCATTTCAGGCATCATCCAGTCTGCCAGAACCACATCGGCAGGTTGCTGCTCAAGCATGATTAATGCTTCAGTGGCACAATCTGCCAAGCGAATACCATTGTAACCCGCCTTCTTTAAAGCTGTTTTGACTACGATGCGACTAAACTGCAGGTCGTCAACGATGATGATTGAGAGTTCTTTGTTGCTCATGAAAATGCTACTTTGTTCAATGTGGTCAGTCTCGGCGCATATTCTTCGCACTCAAGAACCCCCCATTTATAACCTGCATATTTTCACCTGCAGTGCCACATTGATGTGCTGTTTACGGATCAAAGGATGGAGTGGCTACGTTACAAAGCCTTGCAATTGCTCATTCACTACGAGTGATATTTAATAATAAGCAGCGACTTGCCGTTCCACCCTTTGGTTCGTTAACGGCGCGTCCCTGTACCACTACTGACGAAAATCTACGCATTTTAAACGGGGTATTCTTGAGCGCGAAGAGGATATAAAAGAATTACGTAACTACTCAGCGTAATTCTAGAAAAGGACGCAAGTTATTGATTT
>CAZYCY010000364.1:0-2719 GCA_964646145.1 uncultured Thiotrichaceae bacterium | reverse complement strand
AAGATTTGCAACGAAAATATGGCATATTTTGGACTCAAGATTCATCTTCACCAAATTAATAGAGGTGCCCTATACTGTTTGCACTCAAGAATGCCCGTTTAGAGTGTAGAGTGCGTAAGTTTTTGCGAAGAGCAAGGCGTAGTATTATTAATCGTTGCATAAGTATTCGCAGTGTGTGCTTTTTAAACTGTCGGTAGCATGGATGCTACCGTCAAGCCTATAGGGATATATTTACGGCGTGTTTCAAAAGTACACACTGCGAGTACTTATGCAACGCTCTATATTAAATATCATGCCTCTGCATTTAACTCAGCACAGCACCATGGTCAGGACGCAGGTTATTGATTTCTCCGTCCTTTGGTTCGTAAACGCCACATGCATGTGGCACTACCCTTTGGCAAATAAGGTTTCACGAGCTGCTGCCATCACTGCGGAAACAACGGGGTGCATCACTTTGCGTTCGACAGATATGGCATAGAAATGCTCTTTCAGCTCATTAACCCGACCAATCGCCACCACCTGATGCTGGCACTCTACCTCTACCTCAATGGCAGCAGGTGCGATAAAGATGCCCGACCCCTTCTGACCAAAAGCCTTCATCAGTGCGCTGTCATCAAATTCAGCAATCACACGTGGGTGCAAACGATGTTTATCCAGCCACTGATCAATGCTGGAACGCAGCTGAGTACCACTGCTGGGCAATAACAATGGTGCACCATCAAGACAGTGCGGAAAATCATCTTTCAATTTCGCTTTCAATTTTTCAGTAGCAAAGAAGCTGACCGCACATTCACCAAGCTTGTGGCTAAAACCTCGTGTACTAACGGTAGACGGAATGGGGCAGTCTGCCAACACCAGATCAAGACGGTGTACTGCCAGCTCAGCCAACAGCGCGTCGAGACTCGCCTCGCGACAAGTCATGCGCACCGCTTCCGGCATCTGCAACGCAGGCTCAAGAATACGGTGGGCAATGGACTTGGGCAAGACATCAACCACACCCACTCGAAACAACTGAGGACGCCCTTGCGGCAACTGATGAATCATTTCCTCCATCTCACCACCAAGTGAGAAAATTTCATCCGCATAGCTTAATACCAGCCGTCCAGTCTCGGTAAGCTCCAGGTTGCGGCCAACTCGGGCAAATAGCGTTACTCCGAGATACTCCTCCAGCAGGCTCAGTTGACCGCTGATCGTTTGCGGTGTCAGGTGCAGTCGTTCACTGGCACGGGCAACGCCACCCTCTCTTGCCACCGCCCAAAAATAGTGTAGATGTTTATAGTTGACCATTACCCATCATCATTCGTAAATTTCGAATATTATAACAATAATAATCGACTTTTCAATAAAACCAAAGCCGTATACTATGCTAGTCATCCAAACAATATTCAAATAACAACGGAGAATCTCATGCAAATTGACATACAGGCTCGCCAATTCACCCTAACCGACGCTTTACGCGAGCACGCTGAACGGCGACTACGCTCTGCTCTGACCTGCTGCAACGATCACATCCAACGAATTGTCATGCGCCTGTCCGACATCAACGGACCACGCGGTGGCTCAGACAAACGCTGTCACCTGCAGATTGTACTGGCTGGCATGCCTGACGTAATTATCGAGGACACCGAGGCTGACATGTACGTTGCTATCGACCGTGCAACTGACCGGGCTGGTCGTACTCTGGTACGCAAAATTGAACGTCAACAATCAAGGCTAAAACAAGGTCAACCACCGTTAATAGAAAGCTAAACTCAAGCATTTTTAAGCTCTTCATCGGTCAGCTCTACTTACGGGCTTTCATGAACAGCAGAGAATGGTCATATATTCAATTACACAGCATTAGGAACACAATTATGTACACAAAACTTAATAAAGCATGGCTCAGTTTTTTATTGGCAACTGCCCTGTTGACTTCCACGGCTATCCATGCGACTACCATACCGCAGATGTTTCTGGAAGACACCAGCCCTGCTGACTTCCCACGAACCGTTGAGGTTTTCAAAGCAGAAGTCAAAGCCAGTGGCTGGAGCATACTCACCACGCATAATATGGCAGGCATATTGTCCACCAAAGGCCATACACTACACCCGGTTTTGATTATTGAAGCATGCAGCGGAAAATACAGTGCCAAACTGCTGGGAAGCGATGACACACGTTATGTCTCTTCAATGCTTCCCTGTCGTGTCGCCATCTATCAAACCAGCACTGGCAAGGTAATAATTAATCGAATGAACAGCGCCATGTTCGCTGGTATGATGGATGGACTGGTTGCTGACGTGGTTAAAAAATCAGGCGCCGACATGGAAGCGATCATAGCCAGAACATTGGAAAAACTAAAATAAAACGTAACGGTCAAAATTGAAGGCAACAACTCAAATTGAGTCTTGAAAATCGTTAGGTTAAGGGGTATCTCTATTTATTTTGGACTCAAGATTCATGTTCACGAAAAGTGACACACGGATGTGTCGTTTACGCACCTAAGGATGGAATTAATAGAGGTGCCCTAAGGACTCAGGATCAAATAACTTACGAAACTTAACTTGCCTTTTTGCTCCAGCTTGAATGATCTCAAATCGTTGCGTAGCGCAACTATGCGCCTTTTGAGATCATCCAATCTGAAACAAAAATTCGGCGTTAAGTTCCGCATCTTATTTAATCCTGAGTCCTAAGGAGAAAAATGGATGTTTTTACAAGACAGTATCCATTTTTTAAGCACAGA
>CAZYCY010000363.1:0-2724 GCA_964646145.1 uncultured Thiotrichaceae bacterium | reverse complement strand
CGGCGTTAAGTTCCGCATCTTATTTAATCCTGAGTCCTTAGTGTCTTTTCTTCGCGTTTTTTGCGGCTAATACTTTTCTCTTGAATATCGTATTAAGGTAACAGATGTTTCGCGTAAAGCTCTTAATAAATAATTCATTGGTTTTTTGAAGCTATGGATAATAAAGAAATAGCCCTGGAAATTGGCTTGACAGCACCAGCCAGTCGGCGAGAGAAAACAGCCTGGGCGATGTACGATTTTGCCAACTCCGGCTATACCACAGTGGTGTTGACCACTATATTCAGTGCCTATTTTGTGGCCGTTGTCGCTGGTGGTGAGGGAGGTTTTTCGTCAGGCACCGCAACTTTGCTCTGGTCATTGGCGGTGGGTATTGCCAATGCGATTGTGTTGTTTAGCGGTCCCATTATAGGCGCAATTGCCGATCATCGGGCGGCGAAAAAGCGGTTCCTGTTATTTACCACCATTGGTTGCACACTGGCGACAGCTTTGCTTGCTCTGGTAGGTACAAGCGACGTAGCACTTGGCATGATGCTGGTGATTATTTCTGCCATTATGTTTTCCAGTGGTGAAAATCTGATTTCTGCCTTTTTGCCAGAAATTGTACCCGCTCGTATGATGGGACGCATGTCTGGCTATGGTTGGAGTCTTGGCTATTTTGGCGGTTTGCTGACGCTGGGCTTTTGTTTACTTTATATTACCTGGGCGCAGAAGCAGGGGCATCTTGAGCAACAGATCGTACCAGTGACCATGTTGATTACCGCTGTGATATTTGCGCTGGCGGCGACTCCTACTTTTATCTGGTTGCGTGAGCGAGCCACACCAAGACCGCTAAGTACCGGTAACTCATATCTTTCAGACGCTTTGCACCAGATCAGACACACCCTGTCGGAAGCGTCACGTTTGCCTGATCTGTTTCGCTTTTTAACCGCTTTGGTGGTTTATCAGTCGGGTGTGGCGACAGTGGTGGTGCTGAGTGCGGTGTATGCCAGTGAGGTGATGGGTTTTGATACTAAGGAGCTGGTGGTGTTGATTATGGTGGTCAATTTGACCGCAGCGGTGGGTGCATTATTGTTCGGGCATATACAGGACAGACTTGGTTCAATCCCGACACTAGGCATTACCCTGCTGATCTGGACTCTGGCTATTTACATTATGGCCATTGCCGATGAGCGTACCGATGTCTGGTTAGCTGGCAATTTGATCGGTCTGTCCCTGGGTGCCAGTCAGGCAGTGGGACGTGCCTTAATGGGTCGTCTTACACCAATGGCACGTTCTGCCGAATTTTTTGGTCTATGGGGTATGGCGAACCGACTGGCAGCGATTATCGGACCTTTAAGTTATGGTTTGATTAGTTATTTGAGTGATGGCAATCATCGTTTGGCGATTTTATCGACACTGCTGTTTTTTATCGTCGGGCTGTTGCTACTACTTAGGGTAAATGAAAAACGGGGCAGAGCAGCTGTGTTGGAGCAGAACCATGCTGACCATCTAATGGGTGACGCATAAATGAATGAGCAATTAATAACCATTAAAAATATGTTGCTCGGTGTTATCGACAGTCCTTTTCTACTAGCCCTGGTAGTACTGTTGGCAAGCGGGCTGGCTTATTTGTTTGCCAGCCGTATTCTTCTGGCATCCCTGAGCAAGCTGTTTAAACACACAGTAACGCACCTGGATGACATTCTTATCGAGCATGGCGTGTTCACTCGATTGGCATACGTTGCACCTCTACTGGTGATTTATCTGTTTGCTGATCTGTTTGGCGAATACAGTCAATTCATCAGGCAATGGTTATCTGTCTTTCTGGTTATCGTTATTATTCTGATTATGAATGCTTTACTGCTAGCAGTTCATAGTATTTATCGTCAAACTAAATATGCCAAAGTATTAAATATTAAAAGCTATCTGCAGGTAAGCAAGCTTATATTAAATATTTTGGCTGCGATCGTTGTTATTTCTATCTTGATTGACCGATCACCAATTTATTTACTCAGTGGTATCGGTGCTTTAACGGCTGTTTTGTTGTTGGTCTTTAAAGATACCATCTTATCATTTGTTGCCAGTATTCAGATACATTCAAATAATCTGTTCAAAATAGGTGACTGGCTGGAAGTGCCTCAATTAGGTGCCGATGGCGATGTCATTGATATTGCGCTGCATACCGTAAAAATCCAGAATTGGGATAAAACCATTTCGGTTATTCCTTCGCATAAATTGATTGGATCTTCGTTCAAGAACTGGCGGGGAATGTCAGAAAGCGGTGGACGTCGTATCAAGCGTGCCATATATATTGACCAGACCAGTATTCGTTTTTGCGATGAGGCGATGCTGAAAAAATTCATGACGTTTGACTTACTGGCACCCTATCTGGAATCAAAAATGGCAGAAATTGATATTTCAAACAGCGATAAAAATATCAATATGCAGACTCTGGTGAATGGACGTCGGCTGACCAATCTTGGTACATTTCGAGCGTATGTTGAAGCCTATCTAAAGAACCACGCCATGATTCATCAGAAACTTACCTTCCTGGTACGACAACTGGCACCCTGTGAAAAAGGCCTGGCAATAGAGGTTTACGTTTTTACTACTGTAACCGACTGGGTTGCCTATGAAGCCATTCAGTCTGATATTTTCGATCACCTGCTGGCCGTTTTAACTGAATTTGAACTACAGGTTTTTCAAAACCCTACTGGTAAGAATTTTGAGCAGCTAAAAAATAAT